>CAZQJH010000090.1:0-6524 GCA_964593515.1 uncultured Erysipelotrichaceae bacterium | reverse complement strand
CGATAAAGTAATCAATCTGGAGGGAATATGGAAGAAAAAGCCATTGTAGTAAGACAATTAAAGATATCGATTGTGATAGGAATAATATTATTAATTATAGGTATAATTACCCATAATATGACTTATTTATTTGGTTTTATGCTAGGACTAGTTATTAGTCTAATAGAATTTGCTCTTGTTGTCTTAAGTTGTGATTTGATTCTTGATTTATCTTTATCAAAATTTTTAGTTTTTGTTTTGTTTATAGTACGTTATTTGCTATATGGGTTAGGTTTTTTTATTGCTATCAAAGTACCACTATTTAATATTTTGATGGTTTTAATTGGATATTTATTAACTAAAATAGCAATTTATTATGAACAAATCATAACAGACAAAGGAGGTGAGACGAGTGATTAAGCCATTGCTGTTGGCAAGTGGAATTGTGATTCAAAGTGAATTAATTTATTCCTTAATTATTACCGTAGTTTTAATTATTGCTTTTTATGTAATTGGTAATAAAATCAAACAAGCTGATCCATTAGCTAGACCCCATGGAGTTGTTTTAATGGTTGAAACGGGTATTGATATGCTTAAGGGATATATTTCAACGATGATGCCAAGTAAGTTTGCGAAAAACTATTATCCATATTTCGCAATGATTTTTATTTACTTACTGGTTGCGAATGTTTCGGGATTAATTGGTTTTGAAGCGCCAACTTCAAACTTTTCCATTACTTTAGCAATTACAATTGTTACTTTTTGTTTGATTCAATATAATGCGATTAAGAAACAAGGAATTGGATCATATATTAAAGGACAATTATTACCACCAACCAATTTATTAGGTACTATTTCACCATTGATATCATTATCGATGCGTATTTTTGGTAATATTTTAAGTGGAACAATCTTAATGAGCTTAGTATACTCGTTTACTGGATGGTTATCAGGTTTAATTGGTGCTCAATTTAACCTATTTGGTCCAGTAATCGCACCGATTCTGCATTGTTATTTTGATTTATTTGCAGGATTTGTGCAAACATTAGTATTTGTGACATTGTCTTGTATTTTAATTGCCATTGAGGCTGAAGACAGTGAAACTGATTAAACAAGGAGGAATGAAAGATGACAGATTTAGGTTTAGTTGCAATTGCTGCTGGTATTGCAGTATGTGCAGGGATGTTAACAGGGTTAGGAGAAGGTTTAGCAGCTTCTAAAGCAGTAGAAGCAATTGGACGTAATCCAGAAGCCGAAGGTAAAATTCGTAGTACAATGATTTTAGGGATTGCCTTATCAGAAACAGTAGCTATTTATGGATTATTAATCGCCATTATTTTACTATTCGTATACCCTGGAATGGTTGGTTTAATCTAATAAGAGCGAGGTAAGACGATGGATATTGATGTATATGCAAAGTTAATGCCTAATATCACTACCATCATTGTTCAATTACTTTCAACCTTAGTTTTATTTATTGCTTTTAAAGCATTCTTATGGAAACCAGTTTTAGCTTACTTTGAAAAAAGAGCTGATTATATTGAAGGACAAATGAATGATGCTAAGGATGCGAAACAACAAGCTGAAGTTAAATTAGCTGAAAGTGAAGAACAAGCACGTATTAGTGCTAAAGAATATACAGAAATTGTTGAACAAGCGAAAGTTGACGCTAATAAAGTAAGAGATGAAATAATTTCGCAAGCTAAAATCGAAGCTAGTTATAAAATCAAACAAGCTGAAAAAGAAATTGAAGCCTCAAGAGTAGAAGCTCAAGATAAAATGAAAGAAGAAATGGTGGAAATTGCTTTAGCTGCTGCTAGTAAACTAATGGAAAAAGATATGAATGAAGCTAGTAATCGAGCATTTGTGGAAGAATTTATTCAAGAGGTAAGTGAATAATGGATGTGGTAGCTCAAACTTATTCACATTCTTTATTAGAACTAGCAATTGAAGAAAATAAAGTAGAACAATATATGCAAGAAATGCAAGAAGTAGCTACTTTATTTCAAGATCAAGAAATATATCGTTTCTTTACTAGTATTGCTTTAAGTGATGATGAAAAATACCAAGTATTAGATCAAAGCTTAAAAGGAAATATTTCAACTTATGTCTATCATTTCTTATTACTATTAATTAAAAAAAGAAGAATTAAAAGTATTTTGATGATTGCGAAACAATTTCAAATGGATGGATATGAATATTTAGGTATACATGTAGGTAAGTTATATAGCGCTTATCCTTTAAAAGAAAATGAAATCGAAGCAATTGAAAAAGCAATTGCGAAAAAAGAAAATCATAAAGTTAAATTAAATCCAGTTATTGATGAAAGTTTATTAGCTGGAATTAAAGTAGTAATTGAAAATCGTATTTATGATAATTCAATGAAATATAAACTAAATGATTTGAAAAATAATTTATTAGGAAAGTAGGTGAAGCTAGTGACGCTTAGAGTAGATGAAATTAGCTCTTTAATTAAAGAGCAAATTAAACATTTTGATGAGAAGATCGAAGCTAAAGATGTAGGTACTATTATCACCTTAGGAGATGGGGTATCACTAGTTCATGGATTAGAACAAGCGATGCTTGGAGAATTATTATTATTCCCTAATGATGTATATGGGATGGTAATGAATTTAGAAGAAGATAGTGTTGGAGTTGTTTTATTAAACAATGAAGGTAGTATCAAAGAAGGTGATGAAGTAAGACGTACTGGTCGTATTATCGAAGTACCAGTCGGTGATGCTTTACTTGGAAGAGTAGTAAATCCTTTAGGTCAACCAATTGATGGAGCTGGGGAAATTATTACTAATAAAACTAGACCAATTGAAAGAGTAGCTAGTGGAGTAATGACACGTAAATCGGTAAATCAACCATTACAAACTGGAATTACTTCTATTGATGCTATTATTCCAATTGGACGTGGTCAACGTGAGTTGATTATCGGAGATCGTCAAACAGGAAAAACAGCCATTGCGATAGATACAATCTTAAATCAAAAAGATCAAAATATTTATTGTATTTATGTAGCAATTGGGCAAAAGAATTCAACTGTAGCACAAATTGTTGAGAAATTAAGACAAGGTGGGGCAATGGAATATACAACAGTAGTAGCTGCTGGAGCTAGTGAATTAGCCCCAATTCAATATATTGCTCCATATGCTGGATGTGCTATGGCTGAAGAATGGTTATTTGAAGGTAAAGATGTTTTAATTGTTTATGATGATTTATCTAAACATGCGGTTGCATATCGTACTGTATCTTTATTATTAAAACGACCTCCAGGTCGTGAAGCTTATCCTGGGGATGTCTTCTACTTACATTCACGTTTATTAGAACGAGCTTGTCGTTTAAATGAAGAAAATGGTGGAGGTTCAATTACCGCTTTACCAATTATTGAAACCCAAGCAGGAGATATTTCAGCATATATTCCAACTAATGTTATTTCAATTACCGATGGACAAATCTTCTTACAAACCGATTTATTCAATGCTGGATTTAGACCAGCAATTGATACTGGATTATCAGTATCAAGGGTAGGTTCTAGTGCTCAAATTAAAGCGATGAAACAAGTCTCAGGTAGTTTGAAATTAGAATTAGCACAATATGCGGAAATGCAAGCTTTTGCGCAATTTGGTAGTGATTTAGATAATGCAACTAAAGCAACTTTAGATCATGGACAAAAAGTAAGAGAAGTCTTAAAACAAGGACAATATTCACCACGTAAAGTAGAAGAACAAGTTATTTCATTATTTGCCTTAAAATATGGCTATACTAAAACTATTCCCGTAGAATATGTAAGTGAATTTGTCGAAAACTTATATACTTATGTAAAAGAACAAGATGCTTCAATTATTAAAGCAATAAATGAAGAAAAAATGTTAAGTGATGAAGTGATTGAAAAATTAAAAACAATTGCCCAAAGTTATGTAACTCAATTTTTAAAACTTAAAAAGGTAGGATAAACTAATGGCTAATATGCAAACAATCAAACGACGCATGAAGTCAGTTGATTCAACCAAAAAAATAACCAAAGCCATGCAATTAGTAGCTTCTTCAAAACTTAGAAAAGTTAGAAATCAATTAGATGAAAATAAACCATACTTTAGTGAATTACAAAAAGTAGTTAGTGATGTTTTAGGAAGATGCGAAAATGTTGATCATCCATACTTAATTAATCATTGTAATGGACCTAAAGCTTATATCGTAATTACTAGTTCACTTGGATTATGTGGGGGATATAATGCTAATGTATATAAAACAATGGAAGAAGAAATTAAACCCAATGACTTTGTTTATGTGATTGGAAGTAAGGGATTAACTTATAGTAAAAATCATGACATAACTTATGATGAAACATTTCAAGAATTAAATAATAACTTAGATTTCAATGAAGTAAAAAAATTAGTTAATAAATTAATTAACCAATATACTAATCATGAAATAAGTGGAATCAATATTATTTATACCGAATTTGTTAATAACTTAACATTTAGAAGTAAAGCATTAGCTTTACTTCCTGTCGATAAAAAACAAGAAAGAGTACAAGGTCCAGAATTAATCTTTGAACCTAGTGCTGATCAATTATTAAATACATTAATACCAATGTATTTAGAAACCTTAATTTATGGATATTTAGTGGAAAGTGTAACCAGTGAAAATGCTTCACGTCGTATGTCGATGGAAAATGCCACTGATAATGCTCAAACTTTAATCGATGAATTAACACTTAAATATAACCAAGCTCGTCAAAGTGCTATTACGGATGAAATTATTGAAGTAGTAGCTGGAGCTAGTACACAGTAGAGGAGGGATAACATGTCAAATGCGAATGTAGGAAAAATTGTTAGAGCAGTTGGACCGGTAGTAGATATTGTATTTGATAGTGAACATTTACCTACTTTAAATAGTGCAATTAAAATTGATAACCATGGTGAATCATTAACTGTGGAAGTTGCTCAACATATTGGTGATGATGTGGTACGCTGTATTGCGATGGGACCAACTGATGGTTTAGTTCGTGGTATGCAAGCTATTGATACACAAGCACCAATTAATGTACCAGTAGGAAATGCAACTCTTGGAAGAATGTTTAATGTTTTAGGGGATGTAATTGATGGTAAAGAAGCTATTAGTGATGATAACTTAAGAATGCCAATCCATCGTGAAGCCCCAACTTATGCTCAACAAAGAACTGAAACAGAAATTCTAGAAACTGGAATTAAAGTTATTGACTTAATTTGTCCTTATATTAAAGGAGGAAAAATTGGTTTATTTGGTGGAGCAGGAGTAGGTAAAACAGTTTTAATTCAAGAGTTAATTAATAACATTGCTACCCAACATGGTGGTTTATCAGTCTTTGCCGGAGTAGGAGAACGCTCACGTGAAGGAAATGATTTATATTATGAAATGAAAGAGAGTGGTGTTTTAGATAAAACATGCTTAGTCTTTGGTCAAATGAATGAACCTCCTGGTTCACGTTTACGCGTAGCTTTAAGTGGATTAACTATGGCAGAATATTTTAGAGATGAACAAAATCAAGATGTTTTATTATTCATCGATAATATTTTCCGTTTTACTCAAGCTGGAAGTGAAGTTAGTGCCTTATTAGGTCGTGTACCTTCACAAGCTGGATATCAACCAACCTTAGCTACCGAAATGGGACAATTACAAGAACGTATTACTTCAACTAAAAAAGGTTCAATTACTTCTGTACAAGCAGTATATGTACCAGCGGATGACTTAACAGACCCCGCACCAGCAACAACCTTCGCTCACTTAGATGCGAAAGTTGTCTTAGATCGTTCAATTGCGGCATTAGGAATTTATCCTGCCGTTGACCCATTAAACTCAAGTTCAAGAGCCTTAGACCCATTAATTGTTGGTCAAGAACATTATGAAGTAGCTCATGGAGTTCAACAAATTCTTCAACGTTATCAAGAATTACAAGATATTATTGCTATTTTAGGTATTGATGAATTAGGAGAAGAAGATAAAGTAACTGTAGCTCGTGCTCGTCGTGTACGTAACTTCTTATCACAACCATTTACGGTAGCTTCACAATTTACTGGATTAGATGGTAAATATATTCGTGTAGAAGATACGATTAAAGGATTTAAAGAAATTCTTGAAGGTAAATGGGATCATTTACCAGAACAAGCATTCCATAATGTTGGAACAATTGAAGAAGCTCAAGAAAAGGCTAAAACATTATTATGAGTTTAATT
Organism: uncultured Erysipelotrichaceae bacterium; assembly: GCA_964593515.1. Lineage (GTDB taxonomy): Bacteria > Bacillota_I > Bacilli_A > Erysipelotrichales > Erysipelotrichaceae > JAXJYR01. The sequence continues at coordinate 321 of CAZQJH010000090.1, read as the reverse complement.
CAATTAAAAGTAATTACACCTAAACAAGTTGAAATTGAAACAGAGGTAAGTAGTTTAACTTTAAGTACTACGGTTGGACAAATGACACTCTTACCTAACCATTTACCATTAGTAGCACCAATTCAAGCTAATCTTTTATATTATTATGATCAAGATAAAAGTTGTCTTAAATATGAAGTTAGTGAAGGTATTATCTACTTTCGTGATAATATTGCTACAGTTTTGGTTGATAAGATTGTGGAATTTAGTAATTAAGTCGGTTATAAACCGACTTTTTTTTGTTATAGTCTTAATAAGTACTATTTATAATAGATATAATCA
>CAZQJH010000089.1:0-6607 GCA_964593515.1 uncultured Erysipelotrichaceae bacterium | reverse complement strand
ATCATGTTTTAGGTGATGGTCATAAAGCATATGATAAAATTTTATTCATTAGTGATAAATTAGATCCATTAAGAGGATATGATATTAGTAAACAATTAGCTTTAAGTTTAAAAGATTTAGATGCTGGTTTTAAGCTAGTAAAAGAAGAGCAACAAGCTTATTTAAAAAAGGAATGATGAAATGAAATTAGAAGTTATTTTAAAAGCGATTGATGAAAAGAAAGCTGAAGATATTTATGTTTATGAATTTAATCAATTAAATCCAAGTGTTGATCATGTGATTATCTGTAGTGGTTCTAGTATTCGTCAAGTACATGCTATTGCTGATAATATTAAAGATCGTTTAAAAGAACATGGTTTAGATATGCGCAGTGTTGAAGGTGATAAAGATTCAATGTGGATGTTAGTTGATGCCTATGATATTGTTGTTCATGTTTTTCAAAATGAAGAACGTAAACGTTATGGTTTAGAAAAATTATATGCCAATTTAAAAGTAGGAGTATATGGTTATGATGTATGAAAAATTAGCTGATTATTATGATGCTTTAGTAAGTGATGAAGAAGCTACTTTAGCTTGGTGTGATTTAATTGAACATTATGTTAAAGGTAAAGAAGTTTTAGAATTAGCTTGTGGAAGTGGGGAAATTACTTGTGAATTAGCTAAACGTGGTTATCATATGTTTGCAAGTGATATCAGTGAATCAATGTTAGAAAAAACAAGAGCTAAAAATGTTTATGGAATGGAATTAGCTTGTTTAGATATGCGTAAGTTTGAACTTAATCGTAAGTTTGATGCAATCTTATGTTTATGTGATTCGTTTAATTACATCTTAAAAGATGAAGATGTTGAAAGTATGTTTGATTGTGTGGTTAATCATTTAAATGATGATGGATATTTTATTGTAGATATGCATACTAGGGATCGTTTAGATGAATTTGTTGAAGAATATAATGAAGCTGGTAGTGTTATGGGATGTGAATACCAATGGTGTATTACTAGTGAAAATGATCGTGTTTATCAAAATTTTGCTTTTTATGATGAACAAGGTAAAGTTATTTTAGAACAACATGAACAACGTGTTTATGATCCACAATGGATTATTAAACAATTAGAAAAAAGAGGTTTCGCGATTGAAATTAAAACTGATTTTGAATTAGAAGGAATTCAATCAGGTGAAAAATGGTTTTTTATTGCAAGGAAGGTGAAATAAATGATTGCAATTATTGCAGCAATGGATAGTGAAGTAAATGCTATTGTCGAATGTATGGATACATATGATAAAAAAGTTATTCATGGTATTGATTTTTATGAAGGTAAGATTAGTAATAAAATGTGTGTGGTAATGAAAAGTGGGGTAGGAAAAGTATTTGCTGCTCTATCAACTAGCATTTTATTACAAAACTTTGATATTGATTTTATTATTAATATTGGAACAGCTGGAGGCTTAAAAAATGATCAAAAAGTATTAGATGCACTTATTTCAACACAAGTTGTCCAACATGATTATGATACTAGTCCAGTTGATGGTGATGAAGGAATTGGTTTATTCTTTGAAAGTGATCCTAAATTAGTTGAATTAGCTAGTAAAGTAATGGATGATTTAAAGATTCGTGCCCATATTGGATTAATTGCTAGTGGTGATCAATTTATTGCTTATGATGAAGCTAGAGAAGCTATTTTAAATAAGTTTCCTAACGCTTTAGGAGCGGAAATGGAAGCTGGAGCAGTAGCACATGTCGCAACTCATTTTAAAGTACCATTTGTGGTTATTCGCTCTTTATCCGATGTTACTTGTGAAGATGATTCACATTTAGATTTCTTAACTTATGTTGGGCATGCAGCTAAACGTAGTGCTGAGTTAACGAAAGCTTTTTGTGAAAATTTAGGATAAAATATGTTTGAAGAAAAATATAAAACTGATCGAAAGCAAAAAATAGCAATTACCACAACTTTAATTATTGTACTTTTATTAGTTATCTTAATTTTTCAAGCTATTTTTATTAGTGGACCTAAATATTATTATCAAGCTAAAGTAGATCAACAAGAAGCAAAGATTTTAAAAAATCATCCCGCTTTAACTAATTTTAAACGACATGTTTTTAAATATATTATTTATATTGCGGAAAGTGATGAAGCATATTGTTGGTTTAATGAAGAAGGAGAATTATTAACTTATCGTTATAAAGATACAAGTCAATTTTCTAAAGTAGCTAATATTGCGAAGCAATATGGAGCTAGTGGGGCCAATATAACTTTAGGTTATGGTTATTATGGTCCAGCTTATATCCTTGAAAATGATTATTTTGAAGTAATTCTTGATTATGATACTTTAGAAGAAGTTCATTGTTTACGTAAAGGAGATTGATTATGAAGTGGTACCAACAAAGTTGTATAAATAAACGTGATTATATCTTAGAAAACTTAGAAAAGTTTAATATGACGCATGAAGAAGTTATCTTATTATTATTAATTGATTATATGAATCAAAATCATTTAATAATTACGCATGAAACTTTATCTAAGAAAATGAATTTAAGTAAAGGTCAAATTGATGAATTGTTGAATGTTTTAATGGAAAAAACATATTTAGGAATTGATATTGTTAATGGTGGAATGGTTTATACGATTGATGGAGTATTTGATAGTATGGACCAACAAAGTTTTATCTTTTCCCAATCTTTATTTGAATTTTTTGAAGAATGTTTTAAACGTACGCTATCACAAAATGAAATGCAACGTTTATCAGATTGGATGCAAGTATATGACCATGATTTAATTAGATATGCTTTACGTGAAGCATTAACTTATAATTCATTAAGTTTTGAATATATTGATCGCATTTTAATGCGTTGGCAAGAAGATGGTTTTACAGCTCGTCAATATGAAAAGGAGCACGGTGAATGAATACTAATGAAATCTTAGATGTTATGAAAGAATATTTTCCTAATGCTAAATGTGAACTTATTCATCATAATGCCTATGAATTATTAGTAGCTGTTGTTTTATCTGCACAAACAACCGATGCCAGTGTTAATAAAGTTACTCCAGCTTTATTTGCTGCATATCCTGATGCTTTTGCTTTAGCTAAGGGAGATATTAAAGATATTGAAGCTAAACTTCGTTATTTAGGTTTATATCGAAATAAAGCTAAATCATTATCATCTTTAGGTAAAGATTTAGTTGAACGTTTTAATGGGGAAGTACCTAGCTCAATGAAAGAATTAACTAGTTTAGCTGGGGTTGGACGTAAAACAGCTAATGTAGTTAGAGCTGTTTGGTTTAATATTCCTAGTATGCCAGTTGATACGCATGTTAATCGAATTGCGAAACGTTTAGGTTTAGCTAAAGTTAATGATGATTTAATGACAGTAGAACGTAAATTAAAACGTAAAATTAATCGTGAACGATGGAATGAAGCTCATCATTTATTTATCTTTTTTGGTCGTTATCATTGTATGGCCAAAAATCCTAAATGTAATGATTGTTTATTAAAAGATAAATGTAAAATCGAAAAATTAAAATAGTATATTTACATTTCAAAGTAAATATTCTATAATACTTTTGTCATGACAGGGGCGCTTAGGCTGAGATTGTGATTACACATGTCCCTTATGACCTGATCTAGTTAATACTAGCGTAGGGAGTCATATCTATTTAATTATTTTATATGGATTGATTAATACACCTCGCTAGAGGTGTATTTTTTTTGGAGGAACATATGAAAAAAGAGAAGAGATATTATGCCATTATTTTTATGATGATTATTTTAGGATTATGGGAATTATTAGTTCGATTGTTTAAGATTAATTCACATATCTTACCACCACCAAGTTTAATTATAAGTTGTTTAATTGATAATTTAGCTGTTTTATTAAGTCATAGTTTAGTTACTTTAGCTGAAAGTGTGGTTGGTTTAATCATTTCCATTTTACTATCAATTATTTTAGGAATGATTTTAGATCAATCAAAAATAATTAAGAATTGTCTTTATCCACACTTAATTATTACCCAAATGATTCCAGTGATGGTATTAGGACCATTATTTACGATGTGGTTTGGTTTTGGTTATTTACCAAAGATTTTAATGGTTATTATGATGTGTTTCTTCCCCATGATTATTACTTTCTATGATGCCTTACAACAATGTAATCAAGAAATGATTCATTTATTAAAAAGTTATGGAGCTAGTAAATTACAAGTATATCGTTATGTGAAAATCCCTTATGCTCTTCCAGCATTTATATCAAGTGTTAAAGTAAGTGCAACATATTGTGTTAGTGGAGCGATAGTGGGAGAATGGCTTAATTCATCATGTGGTTTAGGTTATTATATGATAAGAGCTAAAAATGGATTTATGATGGATAAAGTCTTTGCTTGTATTGTAATGATTATTTTACTTAGTCTATTACTTAATTTAGTTGTAAGTGTTGTGGAAAAGATAATTATTCCCTACCAAAAGAAAGGATGATGAAAATGAAAAAGATCAAGTATTTATTTTTAATTTTTAGTTTATGTTTTTTTGGTGGTTGTGCAACAAGTGATGATGCACTTACAGAAGTTACTTTAGTATTGGATTATGTACCAAATACTAATCATAGTGGTATTTATGTAGCCCAAAGTTTAGGTTATTTTGAAGCAGAAGGTTTAAAAGTGAATATTATTGAACCTACTGATGTTAGCAGTGCTACTTTAGTTGGAATTAATAAAGCTGATTTTGGTATTAGTTATCAAGAAGATGTAACTTATGCTTTAGCAAGTGATGATCCTTTAGATATTAAGAGTATTGCGGCAATTATTCAACATAATACTAGTGGATTTGTATCATTAAAACAAAAAAATATTAATAGCATTAAAGACTTTGAAGGAAAGGTATATGCAGGATGGAATGCACCTAGTGAAGAAGCAGTTATTAAAGCTATTATGAAACAAAATGATGCTGATTTTGATAAATTAACGATTACTACTAGTGATGGAAGTGGATATGCTTCATTGGAAGGTCAAGTTGATTTAATCTGGGATTTTGAAGCCTGGGGAATGATTCAAGCTAAAAGAGATAATTATGAATTAAATTATTTTCCTTTACGTGAATTAGATGAACGTTTAGATTACTATACACCGCTTATTATTACGAATAATACTTTAATTCAAGAAAATAGGGAAGTAGTACAAAAATTTATGAATGCTATAAGTAAAGGATATAATTATAGTATTAATCATGTTGATGAAACAGTTGATATTATGATGAATGTATTAAGTGATTATGATCGTGATTTTCTATATGAATCACAAAGTTTTATTAGCCAAGAATATAGCAAAGATAGTGAAACTTGGGGTTTAATGAAAGATGAAGTATGGAATAACTATACTGATTTCATGCTTGAATATGGTTTAATTGACAAGGAAGTTAAAGCTAGTGATTTATATACAAATGAATTTATTAAATAGGAGTTTTTATGAAATTAACAATTAATAATTTAAAAATAGCTTTTGATAATAAAATAGTTTTAAATGATTTTAACTTACAAATTAAAGAAAATGAATTTGTGGCAATTTTAGGTAGTAGTGGATGTGGTAAATCAACTTTATTAAAAATTTTAAGTGGTTCTTTATTAGCTGATAGTGGTGAAGTATATGTTGATGATGAAGTAGTTAAGGGAATTAGTAAACATTTTGCTTATATGCCACAGGATGATTTATTATTACCATGGATGAATATTTTAGATAATGTAACTTTATATGCTAAGATTCATCATGATAACAAGGCAAAACAACAAGCATTAAAACAATTTTCTAAATTCGGTATCGATGGTTATGAAAATAAATATCCTAAGGAATTATCGGGTGGAATGCGCCAACGCGCAGCTTTCTTACGTACTTCATTATGTGAAGCAGATATTATGTTATTAGATGAACCTTTTGCAGCTTTAGATATAATTAATAAACATCAACTACAAGATTGGTTAGCTAATTTACGTAAAGATTTACATAAAACGACTTTATTAGTAACTCATGATATTGATGAAGCTTTATATTTAGCTGATCGTATCATTGTTTTAAGTGGAAGTCCGGCTTCAATTGTATTTGAAATAGATTTAAGTGGAATTAATAAATCACGTGATTGGTTATATGAACAAGGACCACTTAAAAGAAAAATTGAATTATGTCTAAAATAATGGATGTACATTTTCATTATACTGAAGATATTGAGAAATATTTATCAGAAATGGTAGGGATTGTTAATTGTAGTAATATTGATGAATATAAAAAAGCTTTAAGTTTAAAACAAAAGTATAAGCTCCTTATTTCTTATGGTCTTCATCCATGGCATTGTGAAAACAAGCTTGATGATAGTTTATTAGTTGATTGTGATATTATTGGTGAAATAGGCTTAGATAGTGAATGGTGTCATATTGATATTTCAAAACAATTATCTTGTTTTGAATATCAATTAGCTTATGCATTTAAAAAACATAAACCTGTAATTATACATGTTGCGAAAAGGGAAGAAGAGTGTTTAAATTTGTTGAAAAAATATCCTAATAAATATCTAATTCATTGGGTTAAAGATCATAATTTAATTGATGAATATATCAAAGAAGGATATTAT
>CAZQJH010000088.1:0-6612 GCA_964593515.1 uncultured Erysipelotrichaceae bacterium | reverse complement strand
AATCAATATTTATTATTAGCTAATTATGATTTAACTTATTCTACTGATAGTATGGATAAAGTTAGTGATGAAGTATTAAAAAATAAATTAAGTGAAGATGATTATAAAACCTTTGAAGATATTCCATTTTACTTTAATGGAGTTGGTTTTAAAGGTAATACGATTAATCGTTTATTTATTTATGATGATTCAAATAAAACTTTAAAACCAATTAGTGAATGTAATATCAGTATTGATTCAGTTAAACTTAATGAAGCTAAAGATGAAGCTTTAATTATTTATCATGAAGTTAGTAAACAATTTAGCATGAAATCAAAATTAGCTACTTTATCCTTAAAAGATTTAAGTTTTAAAGTATTAATTGATGAAATGTATTTAGAATATGCTAATTATTATCAAGATCAAATTTTAGTAATTGGTAATACTTCATTAAGTCATGGTTTTAATGAAAATGCTCGTTTCTATATATTAGATAATGATTTAACATTACATTTATTCTATGATAATCAACAAGCATTAGGAAATAGTGTTGGAAGTGATTGTCGTTATGGAAGTAATAACTTTATCGAAATTAACGATAATGATATTTACTTTTTAACAACTTTAGAAGCAACATGTGTTTTAGCTAAATTAGATGAAAAAGCTAATTTTTCAATTGTTGATGAAGTCGATGGATGCATTGATGGTTTCACTTGGTTAAATCAACAATTAGTAACGATTGCTTTTAAAGGTAGTAACTTACAAGAGTTATATTTAGCTAATCATCGACAATCTAACTTTAATGAATTAATTCTTAGCGATAAATATATTGCTGATTATCAAGAAATTAATTATATAAATGATGGGATTGATTTTAAAGGATGGGTTTTATTACCAAAAGATTTTGATCCTAATAAATCATATCCGGCTATATTTGATATTCATGGCGGTCCTAAAACGGTTTATGGTAAAGTATTTTACCATGAAATGCAAGTATGGGCTAATCTAGGATATTTTGTATTCTTTACTAATCCTCGTGGAAGTGATGGACGTGGTAATGAATTTATGGATATCTTTGGTAAATATGGAACTATTGATTATGATGATTTAATGAGTTTTGTCGATAAAGTATTAATTACATATCCACAAATTGATACTAGTCGTATTGGGGTAACTGGTGGAAGCTATGGTGGTTTTATGACAAACTGGATAGTTACTCATACTAATCGTTTTGCTTGTGCAGCTACTCAACGTTCTATTAGTAACTGGATTTCTTTCTATGGTACTAGTGATATTGGAATGTTCTTTGTGGAAGATCAAATTCATGGAAATATCTATGATAGTTATGAAAAATTATGGCAACATTCGCCATTAAAATATGCTAAAAATAATCAAACACCAACTTTATTTATTCATTCTGATTGTGATTATCGTTGTCCATTAGAACAAGGTTTACAACTATATACGGCCTTTGTTGATAATGGTATTGAATCACGTTTTGTTTTATTCCATGGTGAAAATCATGAATTATCACGTAGTGGACAAGTTAAACATCGTCTAAAACGTTTAACTGAAATAACTAATTGGATGATAAAACATTTAGAGGAAAAAGATGGATAAAGATCTTAAAAAAACCTTAGTATATTGTCTTAAATGGATACCTTTAGCTTTGTTTATTGGTATCCTTTCTGGCTTTATTGCTGCTTTCTTTCATCATGCAATTGAATTTGTAACACAATTAAGAATGAAATATAGTTGGATTATTTTTATGATGCCATTAATTGGTATTTTAATTGTCTTTTTATATCAAAAAGCTGATTTAGAAACATCAAATACAAATACTGTTTTAGAATCAGTACGCCAAAAAAATCGCGTTAAAAAAAGATTAGCACCAGCTATCTTATTTTCAACTATTTTAACTCATTTAGTTGGAGGTAGTGCTGGAAGGGAAGGTGCTGCTTTACAAATAGGAGCATCATTAGCTAGTTCACTAGGAAAAATCTTTAAAATTGAAAAGAAAGAATTAGCTATTTTAATCATGTGTGGAATGAGTGGAGTTTTTGCCGGTTTATTTGGAACCCCATTAACTGCTACTATTTTCTCAATTGAAGTAATTAGTATTGGAGTTATTTATTATTCAGCCCTTTTACCATGCTTATGTAGTAGTCTTAGTGCTTATAGTATTGCTCAATTATTACAAGGAGAAAAGATGCACTTTGATGTGGATAGTATTACATTAAACTTTAATAATTTAATTCCTTTAATTATTTTAGGAATATTATTAGCTTTAATTTCTATCTTATTTATAAATTGTATGCATTATGGTAATCATCTTTTTAGCGAAAAGATTAAAAATCCATATCTAAGAATTATAGTTGGTTCAATTTTAATGATTATTATTTATTTAATCTTTGATCAACGTTATTTAGGAGCTGGAATGAATGTTGTTCATGAAGCTTTTAATAAAGGGGTATTACCATATGATTTCCTACTTAAAATTATAGCAACTACCATAACCATTAATTGTGGCTTTAAAGGAGGAGAAATAGTACCAACTATTTTTATTGGTGCAACTAGTGGAGCATTAATTGCTTCTTTAGTTGGTTTAGATCCTGTTTTTGGAGCTGCATTAGGAATTGTTGGAATGTTTTGTAGTGTAGTTAATGCACCGATAGCTTCCATCTTTCTAACTATCGAATTATTTAATACTACTAATTTAATTCCATATGTATTAGTAATTAGTATTTGTTATGTTTTATCAGGATATTTTAGTTTATATCACAGTCAAAAATTTATATATTCTAAAACAGCTTTAGAATATATCGATAAAAACAGTTTATAGGAGTGAGAATTTGAAAAATAAATATCGTATTATTAGTTTTTTTATCGTTATGATTATTTTTAATTTAGCGGCTAACTTTGCTCATCCTGTAACTCCATCAATTATTAAAAATCTAGGATTAAATGATTATATGTTTGGAGTTGCTTTAGCCGCAATGACTTTTTCTAATTTTTTATTATCACCTTTTTGGGGTAAGATGAATAAATATTTATCATCAAGAATAACCTTATTAATATGCTGTAGTGGATATGGTATTGCTCAATTGTTATTTGCTTATAGTACTAGTGAATTAATGATTGTAATTGCTAGAATTATAGCTGGTTTATTTGTTGGAGGAATCTTTGTTAGTTTCTCAACTTATATCGTTAATACTAGTGAAACTAATAAACAAGGGAAGTATTTAACTTATAGTGCAACCATTCAAAGTGTAGCAGGAGCTTTTGGTTATTTAATTGGAGGATTAATTGGGGAGATTTCAATTACTTTAACTTTTTATGTTCAAGCATTTGCTTTGGTTTTAGCTGGTATCTTATTTGCAATAGTTTGTATTAGTGATCGTCAAATTACTGATACGATTGATATGCATGAATTAATTAAAGAAGCTAATCCATTAAAAGCTTTTATTGATGGTAAACAATTTATGAATATTACCTTTATCTTCTTTTTCGCAATTAATATATTAATTAATTTTGCGAATACTGGTTTTGATCAAGTTTTTAACTATTATTTAAAAGATCAATTAGCTTTAACTAGTGCTTATAATGGGTTATTTAAAGCTTTTGTCGGGTTAATTGCTTTTGTTTCGAATATGACATTATGTATGTATTTATTAAAGCATACAAACCTTAAAAAGAGTATTAAATACTTATTAATTGTAGCTAGTATATCTTCACTTGGAATTGTTTTAATTCCGCAATTAATTATCTTTGTAATTTTAAGTATTTTAGTTTATGCTACTTATGCGATTATTTTTCCTTTATTACAAAATTTAGTGGCTAATGAAGCTAATAGTGATAATAAAAACTTAGTAATGGGATTTTTTAATGCTACTAAAAATTTAGGTAGTATTATTGGTTCTTTAAGTGCTGGTTTTTTATATGAACTTAATGTAATGTTACCTTTTGCGATTGTTTTTGTTATTTATGCTTTAGGTAGTATAATTGCTAGTATTTTAGTAAAGAAAAAACCTATGCAAGCATAGGTTAAAGAATTTGATTTAAATCAATTGTTGGTTTAGTTTTATTTAATTCATAATTTTCTAAATAATGAATTACTTGATTAGTTAAATAAGTAGGTGTACTAGCTCCCGCGCTAACACCTACTTTTTTGATGTTAGCTAATTGTTCATCAGTTATATCATTAATACTATCAATCAAATATACAGCGGGTATTCCCTGTTCTAAAGCGATTTGAGCGAGTTTTTTAGAGTTATTAGATTTAGTATCACCTACAATATAAACTAGTTCAATATCGCTTCCTTTAAGCTTAGCAATAGCTTCTTGTCTAATTCTAGTAGCATTACATATTTCATCACTAATAATAGCTTGAGGATATTTATCTTTAATGGCCTCAAATAACTTTTTAACATCAAAAATAGACATTGTAGTTTGATTAGTAACAAAGACTTTCTTTAAATCAGATAAAGTATCAATATCATCTAAATTAGTAATTAAATGTACACGATTCGATAAAGCTAATACCGCTTGAGCTTCAGGATGTAAATGTTTACCAATATATAAAACATCATAATCTTGGTTTAAATAATCTTCAACGATATTTTGAGTCTGTAAGACATTTTCACAACTAGCATCAACATATCGACATTTTTTCTCTTTAGCCAAAGCAATAACTTGTTTAGAAATACCATGAGCAGTAAAGATAACTATACTACCATCAGGTACTTGTTTCATTAAATCTAAACGATCACTTTTAGGATCTTCTAAAGTTTTAATATTTAATAAGTTTAAAGCATCAATAACATATTGATTATGAACTAACATTCCTAGAATATAAATATCTTCATGAGGATATTTTAATCTTGTTTCTTTAGCTTTAGCAATTGCTTGCACCACACCTTTACAATATCCACGTGGTGAAATTTTAATAACTTCCATTATTTCACTTCCTTTTTTAATAATTATAAACTTTTTTCGTTTAAAATAATAGTAAAATAAGTTATAATATCCATGATTGGATAGATATCCAAGAAAGGAAGTTTTTTATGAATAAATATAGTGATTATATGTTTCGTGATACGACGAAAAAGTTTATAGAATTAGAAGGATTTGTCAATCCAACTCAAATCCAAAAAGAAGTTATTCCTTTTGCTTGTAAGGGAAAAAGTATCGTTGGGGTTAGTGCTACTGGTAGTGGTAAAACCCATGCTTTCTTAATTCCAATTATGGAAGTTATTGATACTAATGTTGACCAAGTTCAAGCGGTTATTTCTGCACCTACGCGTGAATTAGCTATGCAAATTTATTTAAGAGCTCAAAAAATGAATGAAGCTAATCCAGATTTAAATATTCGTTTAATTGTTGGTGGTAAAGAAAAAAGTAAGATGGTTAATTCTTTAAAGAAACAACCACATTTAGTTATTGGTACTCCGGGTCGTATTAAGGATTTATTCTTAAATGAACAAGCTTTACGAGTTGAAAGTGCTAAAATCTTTGTTGTCGATGAAGCTGATATGACTTTAGAAATGGGATTTTTAGAAGATGTTGATGCTATTGCAGGAAGAATGAATCGTAATTTACAAATGATGTCTTTTTCCGCAACTATTCCTTTAGCTTTACAACAATTCTTAAAGAAATATATGAGTGATCCAAAAATTATTCGTATTGAAGATGCTAATAAGTTTCAACCTAAAATTGATCATATTTTAATTCCTACAAATAATAAAACATATGAAGAAAAATTAATTGAATTATTACCTTGTATTAAACCTTATGTATGTTTAATTTTTGCGAATACACGTGTTGAAGTAGCTAAAACAGCTCAATTAATGCGTGATGAAGGATATGATGTTATTGAATTACATGGTGATTTATCTTCACGTGAACGCATGAAATCAATGAAAGAATTACAACAATTAAATAAAACATTTGTAGTTGCTAGTGATATTGCTGCTCGTGGTATTGATATTGATGGAGTATCACATGTTATTTCATTAGGATTCCCTAAAGAATTAGATTATTATATTCATCGCTCAGGTCGTACCGGAAGAGCTGGTAAAGATGGTATTTGTTACTGTTTATATCAAAAAAGTGATGATCAAGCAATTCGTACTTTAGAAAAACGAGGAATTAGCTTTAAACATCAAGCTTTACGTAATGGTGAATTTAGAGATTTAGAAGCTATTCATAAAAAGAAAGTACGTAAAGATGATCCATTAGAAAAAGAAATTGCGAAAATTGTTTCAAAGAAAAATAAAAAAGTTAAACCTGGTTATAAGAAAAAACAACAAGCTCAAGTTGAAAAATTAAAACGTCGTGCTCGTCGTCAAATGATTCAAAATGATATTCAATTACAAAAGAAAGAACGTGCTAAAGCTAAACAACGTGAATTAAATGGTGAATATGATGATTAAAATTGGTTCACATGTTTCGATGAGTGCACCTGATTATTTATTAGGTTCATTAAATGAAGCTTTATCTTATCAAGCTAATGCTTTTATGTTATATACAGGAGCTCCTCAAAATACAAGACGTAAAGAAGTAAGTGATGAACATATCGCTTTATTTCATCAAGCTTTACAAGATAATAATATTGATTTTGATAATATTATTATT
>CAZQJH010000087.1:0-6951 GCA_964593515.1 uncultured Erysipelotrichaceae bacterium | reverse complement strand
TAAATATATTGTCTTATTTACCAAAACATTAACTTAAATACATTTGTGAAAAAAAGACTTCTATTATCAACCACTAAAAAAAATAAAACTTGTTATTTTAAAACAATGAGTCTATAATCTAACTGTCAGAGTAGAGAAAAAAGCGTTAAGTATTTACGAACGGGGAGTTGTCGTAAAGCGAAAAGGAATTATCTTTGCGGTTTTTTTCTCGCATCCCGCTGTTGCATAAGAAATGCCCCTCTTTTTTCATATGCAATATGGAAAAGGAGGGTTTATACTATGTTTAAATTATTTAAAGAGAGTAGCAATAATTTTAAAAAAATCACTTATATTGCTTTATGTGCAATGTTAGTGGCACTAAGTGTCGTATTTAAAGCCGTAACGATTAACCTTACCTCTGATTTAAAGGTTGGTTTCTCCACTATATTTAGCGGTATTAATGGTTTTTTATGCGGTCCTTTATTAGCTGGAGTTGGTGGTGCAATTGCCGATATCTTAGGTTTTATCGTTAATCCAAGTGGGCCTTATTTTCCTGCTTTTACCCTTAACGAACTATTAATCGGTTTAATCTATGGTATTTTCTTCTATCAAAAAGAAGTTAGTTTACCAAGAACTATTGCCGCTAGAGCAACCCATACGATTTTAATTAATCTTATTTTAACCCCTATCTGGTTAAATATATTATATGGTAGTGCCTTATTTGCTATTCCTCGCATCATCAAAAACTTAATCTTATTCCCTTTTGATGTTGCTTTACTTTATGCTGGTTTAAAAGCTAGCAAAAATATTATTAAAAGAATTAAATAGGAGTTTTATTATGAAATATGGTTGGTTAATATGTAATGGATCACTTAATGGTAATAAATATCAAGACTTACATCAAATGTATGTAACTAGTGCCCTTAAAAATAATATCAAACTTGATATTGTTTTTAATCATGAACTTAATGTAACAATCATTAATCAAAAAGTGAAAGTTGTTCATGATTATCCCCAACCAGATTTCATTTTATTTTTAGATAAAGATGTTTACTTAGCTAAAGCTTTAGAAGAAAGTGGTTATCGTTTATTTAATAAAGCAAAAGTTATTGAAATATGCGATAGTAAGATTAAAACCCATCTTTATTTAAAAGATATTCCAAGTCCTAAAACTGTTTGCTCACCCCATATATTCTTTAATGACTTAAGTCAATATTCCTCTTTCAACAATCATTTAAAACAACAACTTAATTATCCAATGGTTGTGAAAGAAGAATATGGTTCATTTGGTCAACAAGTATACTTAGTCCATAACGATGAAGAGCTAGCTTCTCTACAACAAAAATTAGGAACTAAAAGTCATTTATATCAAGAATATATTGAAGAAAGCAGTGGTTGTGATATTCGAATTCAAATGGTTAGTGATAAAATTGTCGCATGTGTTAAACGTAGTAGCAATAACGATTTTCGTTCCAATGCTACCTTAGGTGGTAAGATGGAAAACATTCAACCAGATAAAACCTATTTAAACTTAGCTAAAGAAATCCAAAAACAGTTACAAGCTGATTTTTGTGGAATAGATTTATTAATCACTAAAGATGGTCCAATCTTTTGTGAAGTAAACTCTAATGCTCATGTAAAAAATTTATATGAAACTACTGGAGTTAATACATGTGATGAAATTATGAGGTATATTTATGCAAGCTTATTTAATTTATGATTTTAAAGATATTTCTAAAAACACATGGTTTATTAATCATTTAATCGAATGTTTTAAAAACCATGATATTACCTTAACCTTAATTACATCTAAAGACTACTTAAATATCGAAGAAGCTTTATTCGTAATTAATCGCTCTCGTAATCTAGATATTACCCATTACTTTGAATCTTTAGGTATTAAAGTATATAACAATGCTACGGTAAGTTTATTAGGTAATAATAAATATGAAGCTTATGAAGTTGTAAGTAACTTAGGAATTAATGTTTTACCTTATTCCCTTGATATCTTACCATATCCTTGTGTTGCGAAAAGCTTTGATGGACATGGTGGTAGTGAAGTAGCATTATTACAAAATGAACAAGATCGCATTGATTTTATTCATAACCTTCAAAAACCAATTGTTTATCAAGAAGTATGTCCAGACTGTGGAGTTGATGTTCGTGTTTATATCATTAATAACGAAATATATGCTTGTGTTAAACGTGAAAGTAAAACTGGTTTTAAATCAAATTATACTTTAGGTGGTGAAGCTAGTTTATATACCCTTACTCCATCACAACAAGCAATGATTGAGAAAATATTAACCTTAACCCACTTTGATTTAGTCGGAATTGACTTCTTATTAGATCATGAAGGTAATTTCTACTTTAATGAAATTGAAGATGTAGTAGGTACTAGAATGCTATATGCTATATCTGATTATGATATTGTATATGATTATGTTGAAAGTATTATTAGGGCAACTAAATAGTTGCCCTTTTTAGAAAAGAGGATTAAATCATGTTGGAAAAAATCAAAAAATATCGTGAAGATTTACATCAAATACCAGAAATTGGTTTAGATGTACCTAAGACCTGTGCTTATATTTGTAATGTCTTAAAAGATTTAGACTGCGAAATTACTCATCCTATTCCTAATAGTGTATGTGCTTATTTTGATAATGGTAAAGCTAAAACGATTGCCTATCGTAGTGATATGGATGCTTTAGCAACCCTTGAACAAAACAATTTTAGTTTTAAATCTAAACATGTCGGAAAAATGCATGCTTGTGGTCATGATGGTCATATGGCTATCTTACTAGCAAGTGCATATCAGTTCAATCAATGCTATCATGAATTAGATTATAATATTTTATTAATCTTTCAACCAGGTGAAGAAACACCTGGTGGAGCTAAACCAATTTTAGATACTAAATTATTTGAAAAATATAAAGTTGCTTATGTCTTTGGTTATCATTTATGGCCACATTTACCTAAAGGAACCATTGCCACTAAACCAAATGAAATGATGGCTAGAGTTAGCGAATTATCTTTTGATATTAAAGGAAAAAGTGCTCATATTGCGAAATATGAACAAGGAATTGATACAATTACCCCAGCAGCTTTTTTATTACTTAGACTATACCAAAAGTGCGAAATTAAATTTAAAGATGAGAAATATATTCTTCGCTTTGGTAATTTCCATGGTGGAAGTGTGCGTAATGTTGTAGCTAATCATACTCGTATCGAAGGTTCAATTCGTGCTTTTGATGATTATATCTTTGAACAATTAAAACAACTATGTTATGAAGTAGTAAATGAAATCAAAAGTATTTATCAAGTTGAAATTGAAATAACTTTTAGTGAAGGATATCCTGCTGTTAATAACGATGAAACTTTATTAAATAAAGTCAAAAAACAAAGTCCATATCCTATTGAAATTTTATCAGATGGTGAAATGATTAGTGAAGATTTTGCTTTCTACCAACAACAAGCTAAAGGTATTTTCTTCTTTTTAGGTAGTGGTAAAGATATCGATTTACATAGTGATTATTTTGATTTTGAAATTGATACTTTATTATCCGCAATTAATATGAACTTAGCAATTGCGAAAATGAATCTGGAGGATTAATTATGAGTTGGGAAACCTTTTTTAAACAAGAACAAGCTTTACCTTATTATCAAGAATTAATGCTTTTCTTAAAGGAAGAATACCAACATAAAATCATCTATCCTAAAAAAGAAGATTTATTTGCTTGTTTTAAACCATGCCCTTATGAAGATTTAAAAGTAGTTATTATTGGTCAAGATCCATATCATCAACCTAATCAAGCCCATGGTTTAGCTTTTTCAGTTAATAAAGGAATTAAATTACCCCCTTCTTTAAAAAACATTTACAAAGAGCTAGAAAATGATTTAGGGATTGAACCATGTGATCATGGTTATTTATTAAAATGGGCACAACAAGGTGTCTTCTTAATGAATACCATTATGAGTGTTGAAGAAGGTAAACCATTATCCCATCAAAACAAAGGATGGGAACAATTCACTAACCACTTAATAAGTTATTTAAATGAACGTAATAAAGGTTTAGTCTTTATCCTTTGGGGTAAAAATGCCATTGATAAACAAAAGCTAATTACTAATCCCCAACACAAAATAATTAGTGGTCCTCATCCTTCTCCATTATCAGCATATCGCGGCTTTTTCGGTAGTAAACCTTTCTCACAATGTAATGAATATTTAAAACAATTAAACCAAGATGAAATTGATTGGAATCTTGATGATTCTCTACGCTTATTTTAACCAAAGACTCATTAAACCTCAACTTGTGAACTATCACCAACCTATTACTAGACAATCCTTGTAATAAGACTAATCGTAATAATACTAATTATAGCAAGACTTATCCTATCAAGAGAGGAAAACGAATACAGTATTATATACTTTTCAAATCAAATTATATCGATTTTCATGCTATTACATTGATTTAAAAAAAACAGTGTAAAATATAGATACAAATAATCAAAATGTAAGCGTTATATTTAATCGAGTACATTGATGATAAAAAGGAGGTAAACTTATGAATAAAAAAGTTAACATAATTTTTATAATCTGTACCATATTAATTGGTTTGACTAGCTGCTCAAAAGATGCCTATATCCCAGAAGATAATAATCAAAATTGGATTAAGGATGTTTCTTATAATGAATTGAATAATTCGGCTAAAGTAATGAAGTCTATGGAAGTAAGTGAGAATCAAATACTTTTATTTCCTCAAACTGATATCGATGGATATAGTTTAATTACATATCTAGATGAAGATAAGATGAAAATCATGGAAGCTAATCCTTCAAATATTTGTTCCCTACAAAATCCAAGTGATTGCAGTAGTGCGATGTTATCCGCTAATAATTTCACCTATTACAAAGGTAAATTATATTATTTATCTACTGAATATTCAGATGATACAGGTATGGTTAACGATGTTTTGTATGTAAGTGATTTAGATGGAATGAATCGAAAAGAATTATTGAACCTAGATGAATTATTGTATGAATATCCGGCAGTATCAAATTATGCAACCAGTATTGAAATTCATCGAGATACATTATATATGCTTAAGGGTGGTAATTTGTTTTATACCTCATTAAAAGATATAAACCCAAAAATGATACAAATTGAAGGGTTAAAAGAAATTAGAAGTTTTTATTTAAAAGATGATGCGATTTATTTATATACGCCTACATATAAAATTGATGATAAACTTCAAATAGGAGTTATCCTAGAAACCAGCCTAAATAATGATGAAGTAAAAATTATAAAAGAAGGTATTAATTTTTTCATTGGTATCGATGAAAAAAATCTTATTTATGTCGAAGATGAGATAATCTATCTTTATAATTTTGAAACTAAACAGACTAAAAAAATCATTGATGATAAGGGCTATTATTTATTAATTAGTGATGATTACTATATATTTGATAATACCATGTATGCAATGGATGATTCAGAAATCGTATTATTTGATAAAGATGGTAATCAATTAACATCAAAAAATATCAAAGATGAATTCCACTATCCACAGCTAGTAAAAGACAATAAGTATTATGTATCTTCATCATCTGAATTCTGGTATTATGAACTAAGTGATACTGGAATATCTGATCGAAAGATGATTACAATGAGCGAGGAATAAATACATCATATATCGTACATTAAGAAAAGAGATAGGACAAAATCCTATCTCTTTTTCTAATATTAAATTGTAATAATATTAAAATATTTTAAGAATTCACTTAAGATAATCAAGATTAAACAAATAGGAGCAATATATTTAATCATTACTGTAAACATTTTTTGACGTTTAAATACTTCATTATTTTTAGTTATCTCACAAATAATACTTTCTGGTTTAATAACATAACCAATTAAAATACAAGTTAATAATGCAATAATTGGCATTAAAACCGAATTAGTCAAGAAATCAAAGAAGTCCGGTAATTGCATTGATAAGATTTTGAAATCTGCTAATGGTCCATATCCTAGACATAAGATAATTCCTACTACTAAAGCAAAAATAGTACATCCTAAAGTTGCTGTTTTTCGTTCTACTTTAGCTTGATCAACAACAATTGATTGACATGTTTCTAAAATTGAAACTGATGAAGTTAAAGCTGCAACAAATACTAATAAAAAGAATAAAAAGCCTACAAAACCACCCATTGGCATTGTTTCAAAGACTTTTGGTAAGACTCCAAACATTAATCCTGGCCCAGCACTAATACCACTTACATCTCCATTATTAAAGGCTACAAAGGCAGGAATAATCATTAAACCAGCCATAACTGCTACAAAGGTATCTAATATTTCAATTTGGTTAACACTTTTCTCTAAGTTATCTTCATCATTTACATAAGAACCATAAGTAATCATAATTCCCATTGCTAATGACATAGAAAAGAATAATTGCCCCATTGCTCCTAATACTGTTGAAGTTGAAAACTTAGAAAAATCAGGTACTAAATAATATTTAAGTCCATCAATAGCCCCTGGAATTGATAAAGAGAATATAGCAATAACAAAACATAAAACAAATAAGACTGGCATCATATATGTACTAGTTTTCTCAATACCTTGCTTAACTCCCATACGTACAACTGCTGCCGTAATTACAACAAATAATATCATCCAAAAAATTGGTGAATTTAAAATTCCTTCACTACCCATACTCATAAAGTTACTAAAGTAAGTATCACCACATAAGGCTGATGCATTCAATGTTAAATATTCAAATAAATACTTAAGTATCCATCCCCCAATCATACAATAGAATGGTAAAATAAGCATTGGAACAATTGCTGCTAATGGTCCTAAAAAAGCAAATTTATTTGATAATGTTTTATATGCTTTAATACATGATAACTTTGTTTTACGACCAATAGCAATTTCACTTATTAATAAAGTAAATCCAAAAGTAATAGCTAATAT
>CAZQJH010000086.1:0-7001 GCA_964593515.1 uncultured Erysipelotrichaceae bacterium | reverse complement strand
ATATTAAATACGTAAGTATATATAAAACAATATATAGCTTACTTATCAAAGATAAAGTCTTCACCTTTAATACATTCCACTCCACTTAAATTTGGATATCCTAATTGTCCTAATACTTCATAAATAATAATTGCCGCACAATTTGATAAATTTAAACTACGAGCTGAAGCAACCATTGGTAAACGCATTGCATGTTCAAAATGATCACGAATAATTTCTTTTGGTACTCCAGTACTTTCACGACCACAAATTAAATAAATATCGCCCTCACATTTAGTGAAATCAAATTCTGTTGGCGCTTTTTTACCATAACGTGACATAATATAATAATTATCACTAGGATTTTTAGCACAAAAATCTTCCCAATTTTCATATATATCCATTTTTAAATCATTAATATAATCCATTCCAGCTCTTTTTAAATGTTTTTCATCTAAACTGAATCCTAATGGTTTAATTAAATGTAAATGTGTATTACTAGCTACACATGTACGCATAATATTACCACAGTTTTGTGGAATTTCTGGTTGATATAAAACCAAATGTAACATCATATCCCTCCTACTTTACATGTGGTAATAGCTTTTGTAAAGCAATACCACGATGTGATATTTTATTTTTCATTTCTTCACTAACATTAGCTAAAGTTGTTTCATAAGGTGGATAATAGAAAATAGGATCATAACCAAATCCTTTAGTTCCAACTTGTTGATCATTAATTAAACCATGTACTTCACCTTCAACAACTACTTCATTACCATCAACATCAATATAAGCAATTGCACATACATATTTAGCACTACGATCTTCATATTTATTTACTTCATCAATCAAATATTGATTTTTCACTTCATAACTAGTATCTTCACCCATAAAACGTGCACTATAAATTCCTGGTGCTCCATTTAAAGCAGTAATAGCTAAACCTGAATCATCAGCACAGACAGCAATATGAAAATGATTATGAATAGCTCGTGCTTTAATTAAAGCATTTTCCGCAAAAGTTTTACCATCTTCAACAATTTCCACTTCTTCATCTAAATCTTTTAAACTTAATACTTCATAACCTAAAGGTTCAAGCATTTCTTTGAATTCTCTAACCTTATGTAAATTACCAGTAGCAATAACGATTTTTTTCATCACTTAATCTCCTTTATTAATGTAATTTCTTTATTAATAAAATAACGTTTAGCTTTTTGTTGTTTATTATTATATAAAACTAATTGATAAGCAAATTCACCCTCATAATAAACAACATCACACATTCCATAACGATGTAAACTATCTTCATTAGCAATTCCTTTTTCAAAAGCTAAAGCATATATTTCATGTTGAAGTTTACTATCAATATAATGTTTAGTAAAACGTTTTGGTTTTTGTTTAGTATTAGCATAATATCCTAATAAGATAACACTATCAACTAATACTTCATCAATATGCTTTAAAACTTCTTTTAAATTAACTAATAATTGATATGGTTGATATGGACGGGGTAATGTTTCTAATTTCATTCCTAAAGCATGGAATAAACTAAAGGCATCACTAATCCATCCTAATTGTAAAATAATATCAATGCTATCACGCATAAAACCATTATTATAATACTTTTCTAAAGCATGATGCATTTCATGTAATTGATGTAATTCTTCATTTGATAACCACTTACTACTATTTACATCATAAGGTGCATGTTCATCATACATAAAACCAAATTCATCTTTTTGAGCTTTTAACTTAGTACCTTTTAATAATTTTAAAATTCCTAATTGTAATTCATTAGCTCCTTGTTTAAATAAAGTATTAAAACTATCTTTAAAACTATTAAAATCTTCATATGGTAAAGCAGCAATTAAATCAACATGCATAACACATCCTGCCTCTTTAAAAGCTTTAATAACTTGTAATAAGCGTTCATTATTTTGAATTCTTCCTACTGCTTGTAAAGTTTTAGGATTAAATGATTGCACGCCAATTTCAAATCTAAAACGATTTACATCACATTTTGAAGTAAAGAATTCAAATAGTTCATCACTAATGGTTTCCGCAACAACTTCAAATTGAAAAGTTTGCTTTAAACAATAGTCATTCATATAACTAGCAATCTTTAAAGCACGTTTAGGATCAGCATTAAACGTACGATCTAATAATTTAACTTGTTTTACTTCACTATCTTTTAATTGCGCTAAAATTTTCATCACATAGTCTAGCGAAAACATGCGTAATCTATTATCAGTTGATGATAAACAATAACTACAATTATATGGACAACCACGACTAGTTTCTAAATAGAAATAACGATTCCCCATATCTTTTTGATCCATTTCTAAAAAATAAGGTGATTCAAATTGTTCTAAATATCCTAAATCAACCTTTTGATATTCTTTATTAGGAAAATCTTTAGTATAAATACCAGCTACTTCATAATGTTCATGATTAGATAACATTTCAATATATTTCCATAAAGAAATTTCACCTTCACCAATACTAATGGCATCGACACCAATCTGTAATAAATCATATGATTCAAAACTTACTTCTGGACCACCAATAATAATATGAATATCTTTGCACTTAGCTTTTAAAGCTTTAATTAATTGCTTATGTTCTTCAATATTCCAAATATAAGTTGATAAACATACAACTTCAACATTCATTGAAATAATATCATCAACAATATAATCAATATCTTCTTTAATTGTATATTCTTTTAAAACTACATCACTTTGTTTAGGACAAGTAACATAAAACCAACGTAAAGCTAAATTTTTATGTATATATTTAGCATTTAGGGTTGTTAATAAAGTTTTTTTCATTGCTAACACCTCTGTCCTATATTCTAACAAAAATCATCTTTTTTTTCCACTAAGTAGATTAAATATGCTAAAATATTAACCGAGGTGTTAAGTATGAATGTTGAACAATTATTACAAGCCTATAAACAAAATCAATTAACTTTAATTGATACTAAAAAAGGTTTAACTAATCATAATTATTATTTTGAATATGATAATCAAGCTTATATGCTTCGCTTACCACGTCATGATTGTAATACGATTATTAATTATCAAAACGAAGCTAAAGCTTTAAATTTGATTAAACCATTAGATATTGATGTTGAATTAATTTACTATAATGAAGAAAGTGGACTTAAAATAACTAAATATTTAGCTGATGCTTTAACTTATGAAGAAATTAATGATGAATTAAAAATAGTTGAAGTAGCTAAATTAATGAAAAAATTACATCAGGCTAATTTAAAAATCAATTGTGAATTTAATCCGCTATCAATGTTTAAACATTATCAAGAATTAGCCCATAATACCCTTTATGATTTTCCTAAATTAGATATTGTTCTACAAGAAGTTAGCAAAGTAAAACGTGAACATGTTTTATGTCATAATGATTGGGTTAATGGTAATATTTTATTTGCTAATAAGCGAGTTTATTTAATTGATTATGAATATGCTGCGGATAACGATCCTTATTTTGATGTTATTTCTTTTTTAAGTGAAAATCAAATATATAATGAAGAATTACGTAAGTTATTTTATGAAACTTATTTTGATGATTTCAATGAATCAATATTAAATGATTTAAATTATTGGGAGTTATTTGCTGATGCCTTATGGTGTCATTGGGCTTTAATGATGTATGAATCTCGTCATGAAAATATTTACTTAGAAATAGCTAAACAAAAGCATGATGCTTATTTAAAGCTGGTGATTAAGCTTTAAGCATCATGCTTTTTTTATAAATTAATTTCTAAAATTACTGGACAGTGATCAGAACCTAAAATATCACGATCAATTTTCGCATCTATCAATTTATCTTTTAAACCTTCACTTACTAAGAAATAATCAATTCGCCATCCAGCATTTTTTAAACGGGCTTGAAAACGATAACTCCACCACGAATAAGCATGTTCTAAAGTAGGATAAAAAAAGCGAAAAGTATCGATAAAACCACTATTTAATAAGGCGGAGAATTTACTTCTTTCTTCATCACTAAATCCCGCATTATGACGATTAGTTTTAGGATTTTTTAAATCTATTTCATTATGAGCAACATTTAAATCACCACAAATAATTACTTCTTTATTCTTTTTTAGTTCATTAACATAAATCCGAAAATCATCTTCCCACTTCATACGATATGGTAAACGAGCTAAACCATCTTTAGCATTAGGTGTATAAACACAAACAACATAATAATTATCATATTCACAAGTAATTAATCGCCCTTCATGATCATGTTCATCAATCCCCATTCCATAACTAACTTTTAGCGGTTTTTGTTTCGAATATACCATTACCCCACTATAACCTTTTTTATCAGCACAATTTAAATATCGATAATAACCATCAAATTCTAAATCAATTTGCTCAACTTGTGCTTTACTTTCTTGAATTGCGAAAATATCGGCATCAATTGCATTAAAATATTCACTAAAACCTTTTTGTATACAGGCTCTAATTCCATTAACATTCCATGAAACTAACTTCATAAATATTCCTCCATCTTTATCTTAATTATAGCTAAAGATTATCTAAATAGCTAATTTAATGCCTAAAAAAAAGCAAATCATTACGATTTGCTTTAAATAGTTTATTCAATAAATTCAAATTCAGCATTACAAATAATAACAATATCACCGTGTTGACAACCAGCTTCACGTAAAGCATCATCAATTCCCATAACTCGCATTTTACGAGCAAAACGCATGAAGTCTTCTTCATTATCTAATTTACTCATTGCAAAGTTACGTTCAATTTGTTCTCCATAAACTTCCCATTCACCATTTCCAAGATTACGAATTTGGAACGCTGGAGCTTCTTCTTCAAATTTATATAAAACCCCTTGATTTTCTTTTTCGTCTTCAACTTGGAATAATGGGAAGATTGGTGTCGTAGCTAATAAATCAGCTACACGATATAAAACTGGTTCTAAACCTTCCCCAATTAAAGTTGTAACTGGGAATACTTCAACATCTGGATATGTTTCTTTAAAACGTGCTAAATTATCTTCAGCATCATCTAAGTCCATTTTATTAGCAACTACAATTTGTGGACGTTCTAATAAACGATATTCGTATTGTTCTAATTCTGAATTAATAATTTGATAATCTTCAATTGGATCACGACCTTCTTCACTTCCCATATCAACTACGTGAATAATAACACGACATCGTTCAATATGACGAAGGAATTGATGTCCTAATCCTTTACCTTGGGCAGCTCCTTCAATTAATCCTGGTAAATCGGCCATAACAAAGCTACGACCATCACCAACTTGAACCATCCCTAGGTTAGGATGAATCGTTGTAAAGTGGTAATCAGCAATTTCAGGTTTAGCCTTACTAACAACTGATAATAAAGTAGATTTACCAACTGATGGGAATCCTACTAATCCTACATCAGCTAATACTTTTAATTCCACTTCAACATCAAATTCTTCTCCTGGTGCTCCCTTTTCACAATATTGTGGAGCAGTATTTTTACTTGATTTAAAGTGGTAATTTCCTCTTCCTTTTTTACCACCTCTAGCAATCACTTCTTTTTGATCTTTGTGAGTTAAATCAGCTAAAATTTTACCACTTTTCACATCTTTAACAATGGTACCTAAAGGTACTTTCACAATCATATCTTGTCCACGAGCACCAGCCATTTTTTTAGTTTTACCTTTTTGACCATCTTGTGCAACAATTTTACGATTGTAACGTAAATCTAAAAGTGTACTTTTACCTTCATCAACCATGAAAACGACATTACCACCGTCTCCACCGTCTCCCCCACTTGGACCTCCATAGGCTACATATTTTTCATGTCTAAAGGCAGTGATTCCATCCCCACCTTTACCAGCTTTTAAATGGATTTTTACGCGATCTACAAACATATGATCCCTCCTAGAATGAAAAAATCCCCTTTTATAAGGGGATTATAATTAAGCTACTGGATAAACAGATACTTTTTTCTTATCTTTACCTAAACGCTCAAATTTAACTACTCCATCCACTAATGCGAATAAAGTGTCATCTCCACCTTTTCCAACGTTAGTTCCTGGGTGAATTTTTGTACCACGTTGACGGTAAATAATAGAACCAGCATGACATTTTTGTCCGTCAGCTAATTTTGCACCTAATCTTTTTGATTCAGAGTCACGACCGTTTTTAGTTGACCCTACCCCTTTCTTAGACGCAAAGAATTGAAGATCTAAAATGTATTTCATACTCACACCTCCTGCTCTTGTAACGAAATATAATCTTTATAATTGCTTTGCAACGTCTTCAATTGAATGTACATAACTTCAAGGACATAAGAGATATCTAAATCATTATCATTTACTATCTCAACCTTGTTTTCTTCAATTGTAATCGTTGTATTTACCTCATTCCAAAGTTCATCTAAAGCATTTAATGTTCCGAAAACGATAGCACTACATCCAGCACAAACTAAATCTTGCCCATATTCAGCATATTCAGCATGACCAGATATAACAACTTTAGTTATCATCCCATCTACTCTAGCGACTTCAATTTTAATCATCGTCTTACCTCTTATGCTTTAGTAATTGATTTGATTACTAATTTAGTGTATGGTTGACGGTGACCTTGTTTGCGGTATGAACTACCTTTTTTAGCTTTGTATTTAACAATAGTAATTTTTTTACCTTTACCTTGTTTTTCTACTTCAGCGTTAACTACAACACCTTCTACGTATGGAGTACCAACATTTAAAGTTGTTCCATCGTTGTAAGCTACTACTTTGTCGAATGTGTAAGTTTCTCCAGCTTCAACTTCTAATTTTTCAACGAAGATTGCTTTCCCTTCTTCAACAAGCACTTGCTTTCCACCAGTTTCAATAATTGCGTACATTACTCGCACCTCCTTTTAGTTTTAAGACTCGCCATCATAGGTGATTAATTAATACTTATAACCTAAATCTGCGCGGTTGTAAATCCAATCGGAATACAACGTAGGTATTCTAACATAATCACATTTATAT
>CAZQJH010000085.1:0-7035 GCA_964593515.1 uncultured Erysipelotrichaceae bacterium | reverse complement strand
CTTGTTTAAGGCGCCATTAGTTAATTAACCACTTCGATTGAAGTGGTTTTTTTATTATCTAAAAAAGATATATAAAAAATAAGAGCCAATTGGCTCTTATTTTAAGGTAATTAAGCTGTTTTTAATACATAATTTTGCATTCATGACTTTTATTTCATCACCGAATGAAACATGCATCATCTCGTTGTCCATCTTTGTAATCTTACCTTCACCGAACTGTGGATGAATAATTATTACCCCGCGTTTTAATGAAGATAATTTTGCCTTTTTAGTTGTTGAAGCATTATCGCTTTCAACATTTTTTTGATCCCGTGATCTAGCTTCATGTATTTCATATAAGTAAGAAGAAACATCAAGTTTTCTAACCCCTTGTTTCTTAGCAGTAAAAAATTCTAATTCTTTTTTAGCTCTAGTAATTGCATAATAGAACTTACGACGTTCTTTTTCATCAAAAGCATTTAATGGGAATAATGTTTTCATACAGTCTAAAATACAAACACGATCATATTCTATTCCATATGCATCATCAATTGTTGAAAGTAAAATGCGATCATCACTATCTTGAACACATTCAAAGTTAGCTAAATGTTCTAAGAATGTTTTTGGATCTTCATAACGTTGAGCTAATGTCATATAAGCTAAAATAACTGATTCATTTTTTAGAATCCCTTTATCATTAGCATATTCACGATAACCCATTTTATCCAAGAAGTAAATACAAATACCTAAGGTATTTAAGCGTGAAGCTTGCATCATTGAATTGCTTAAAGCAATTACTTTATATTTACTTGCTTGACGATAGCTACTTTCAAGAATCGCATGATAAACATCAAGATTTGCTTCTTCACTAACCATTAAAGAAATTTCACTTAGAACTCGCTTAGGAATTTCTAATTGAAAGAATTGATGAATAGCGCTAAATGCTTCAACATCATATGGATTTAATATCAACTTAATAAGCGTTGATAAATCCTTAACTACTTTATCTTGAAGGAATGTCGCAACATTTCCTTTGTATGAATATTTAATTTGTTTTTCTTCCAATAAATCAATCATTGGAATAGCCATTGCTGGATTACGATATAAGAATGCAGTTGATAAATCATCTTCTTCAACTTTCTTAATTGCATAATCGTACATTTTATTTAAATCGGCAAATCGTTTGAATTTAAGTTCACAAGTTTCATCACTTTGACATTGTGGTTGAATAATCTTTTTCGAAATAAATTGATTTGCACTTTCAAAAATTGTGCGATTATTACGATAGTTATCAACAAGATTAATTGGTGTTAAACTATATTTCTGTTGTAAACACTCTAAAATATCCTTTTTAGGGCAACGATGCGTGTAAATAGGCATTCGACTACCACAAATCAAGATTTGTTTTTTTCCTTCTAATAACAAGCATAAAAAGCGATATACAAGTTCATTACTTTCTTGAACATCATCAACCAATACATAATCATATTGATTAGCAATAACTTCATAATATTGTTTATCATATTGAAGAACCATCGTTGCTTTAGCAAGTAAATCTTCATAATCTAAGACATTCTTACGACTCTTCAATTGTTCATAAACTTTGAATACTTCAAATAAATCAAAGCGTGCGTCTAAATTACGCATCTTCTTTTCTCTACTTTTTTCATCAATTAATTCATTACGAACTGAATTAATCATTTTAAGTAATTCTTGTGCATCACTAATTCTTACATTAACCTTATATAAATCACGAATAGCTTTTTGAACGAAGACACTCAGATCACGATGGACTTTACCTAAAACAGTTTGCTTTTTAGTATAAAAAAAGTTTAAAATTTTATAAGCATATTGATGAATATCAAATACTTCACATTCATCACAACCTAATTTATTTAATTTATCTTTTAATAATGCTACATTATTTTTTTCTAAAGTAAAAATCATAATACGTTTTGGTTCTACTTGTTTTTCTTTCATTAAATAAGCAGCCTTACCAACAATTAAACTTGATTTACCACATCCGGCACTACCTTGTACAATATATGAATTATCCGATTCGATACATTTTTTCTTCAAATCATCTAACATTATAAACTCATTATTTAAAATGTTCACCGTAATCACCTTCTTTCTATATTATTATAACGCAAAATCCCATTTTTTTACACGATTTTTCTATAGTTTTTTTTACTTTTTTACTCTTTTTCTAGCCCATAATATGATAATACACCTAAGTAAATTGCTAGTGCAAAAAGAAAGGGTTTTCCTTGAAGAAGTAAGGCATCATTTACATTTGTTAGATAACCTAATTCGATTAAAATAGCCATCATTTTACTTTTTCTTAACACATATAAACTTGGATTTGCTCTAATTCCATTATCTTTTATTTTAGTTATAGTAGTTATTTGTTGCATAATATCTACACTTAAATTATAAGCATTGGAAGGAATTTGATAGACATATATTTCACTACCATTAATATTAACATTCTCATTAGCATTACCATGTAAACTTATATATAAGTCAGCACCCCATTCATTAGCATTATCAACGCGTTGTTTTAAGCTTGATTGTTGATCATATCCAAGTATTTCATCATCCATATTACGAGCTAAGCGTACTTGAAAATGATCATCAGCATAAAATAAAGAAGCTAAATAAATCCCTACCTCATAAGTTAAGTCAGCTTCATTAATCCCATTAACTTGTGCTCCTACATTAACTTTACTTTGATTGTGTCCTTGATCAATAAAAATCTTTATCATTTATAACCTCCTATGATAAGATATGTTAAAAAATAGTTAAGATTTAGGTTTATGTCTAGCTTTTTTTCAATAATCATTTATAATAAAAGAGAAAGTGAGGTTTTTTTGTGATTAAAAATTTATTTCATGGTTTTTGTATGGCCTTAGCCGATAGTGTACCAGGGGTATCTGGGGGTACCATTGCTTTTATTTTAGGTTTTTATGATAATTTCATTTCATCTTTAGATGATTTAATTAGTGGTAATATGGAACAAAAGAAAAAAGCTTTAACTTACTTAATTAAATTAGGTATTGGTTGGATAATTGGTTTTGTTTTAGCTGTTTTAATTCTTGTTTCTGTCTTTGAAAAACATATTTATGATATTTCTTCATTATTTATTGGTTTTATTGTTTTCGCAATACCACTTGTTTATTTCGAAGAGAAAAAAGATTTACATACTGATTTTAAATCAATTATTGCTTTAATTATTGGGATTGTCTTAGTTGTCTTTATTGCAAATAGTACTAATGCTTTAGTTAGTGATATTGATTTAACTAGTTTAAGTATTGTTGATATGATATATATTTTTATTGTAGCAGCTATTGCTATTTGTGCTATGGTTTTACCAGGGATTAGTGGTTCTACCTTATTATTAATCTTTGGTTTATATTTACCAATTATTTCTGCGATTAAAGCTTTAATTAGTTTCCAACTACAATATTTACCAGCTATTATCATTTTTGGTTTAGGTGTTATTTGTGGAATTGCAACTATTGTGAAGGTTATTAGATGGGCTTTAGCTAAACATCGTAGTATTATGATTTATTTTATTATCGGTTTAATGTTTGGTAGTATTTATGCTATTTTCTTAGGTCCAACAACTTTAGATGTACCTCAAGCAGCAATGAATTTATCTACTTTCAACTTTTTATTCTTCATCATTGGTGGAGTTATTATTTTAGGTTTACAAGCCTTAAAAGCCAAAAAATAAACAAAAGAGATATGAGTTCGACTCATATCTCTTTTTTCGTAAAGTAATTAGTTTTTTAAAGCTTGTAATGGAGCTGGAATTCTTCCTTTACGATGAATCATTACTGCCGGTGAACTTTGGTTAATTTTCATAACTGGTCCACTTCCTAATAATCCACCGAATTCTAATTCATCACCAACATCTAAACCAATAGCAGGAATTACACGAACAGCTGTTGTTTTAGAGTTAACCATTCCAATGGCTGCTTCATCAGCAATCATTCCAGAAATAACTTCTGCACTAGTAACTCCTGGTACGACAATCATATCTAAACCAACTGAACATACTGCAGTCATTGCTTCTAATTTTTCTAAAGTTAAAACTCCACTTCTAGCAGCTGCAATCATTCCAGCATCTTCACTAACTGGAATAAAGGCTCCAGATAATCCTCCAACATTACTACTAGCCATAACTCCACCTTTTTTAACAGCATCATTAAGCATTGCTAAACATGCAGTTGTACCATAAGCTCCACATGTTTCTAATCCCATTTCTTCTAAGATATATGCAACACTATCACCAATAGCTGGAGTTGGTGCTAATGATAAGTCAACAATTCCAAATGGTACATTTAAACGTTCACTAGCTAAAGTACCAACTAATTGCCCCATACGAGTAATCTTAAAGGCTGTCTTTTTAATAATATCAGCTAATTCATTCATTGAAGCATTTTTATCAGCTTTAGCTAAAGCAGCTCTAACTACTCCAGGACCTGATACCCCAACATTAATAACACAATCAGCTTCACCAACACCATGGAAAGCTCCGGCCATAAATGGGTTATCTTCTGGTGCATTACAGAAGACTACTAATTTAGCTGCTCCAATACAGTTATCATCTTTCGTTAATTCAGCTGCTTCTTTTACCACACGTCCCATAATTTCTACAGCATCCATGTTAATACCAGCTTTAGTTGAACCAACATTAACTGATGAACAAACATGTTGCGTTTGAGCTAATGCACGTGGAATAGATTCCATTAATTCACGATCTCCAGCTGCAAATCCTTTTTGCACTAAAGCACTATATCCTCCAATAAAGTTAACTCCTACAGCTTGAGCACACTTTTCTAAAGTTAAAGCATATTTAACTGGATCTCCTCCACTTACAGCTACTAACATTGAAATTGGGGTTACAGAAATACGTTTATTAATAATTGGAATTCCATATTCACGTGAAATATCATCACCAGTTTTAACTAAATCTTTAGCTAATCGAGTAATTTTATTATAGATTTTTTCACATGATTTATCGATGTCACTATCCGCACAATCTAATAAAGAAATACCCATCGTAATTGTTCTTACGTCTAAGTCTTCTTCTTCAATCATCTTAATCGTTTGTAGAATATCACTTGTATTTAACATAATTCACCTCTAAATGCGGTGCATTGAGTTAAAGATATCTTCATGCATTACATGGATCTTTAAACCACAATCATCACCATATTTTTCCATATGTGTTGCGAAATCAGCTAAAGGCATATTTCCTTTCGTAATATCAATCATCATCATCATTACAAACATATCTTGTAATAAAGTTTGTGATACCTCTAACACATTCATATTTGCTTTTTCACATTCACCAGATACTTTAGCTAAAATACCTACTGAATCTTTACCTACTACTGTTACAACAGCTCTCATATCTAAGCCCTCCTATTTTTTCCATTAGTTATAGTATACTTGAAAAAATGTAAAAAAACAATATTATCTTTCAATATTATTTCTTTTGTTTCATAAAAAAAGACTATAGCTTAACTATAGTCTCAAATAATTAACCTAATACTGGTAAAGCAAAATAAGCTACGAAAATAACCATTAAAGCCCAAATAGTTGGGTGAATTTCTTTAGCTTTTCCACTTGCTACCATTGTTACTACGTATGTAATAAATCCAAAGGCAATACCATTAGCAATACTGTAAGTTAAAACCATCATAATAACTGTTACGAATGAACTTGCAGCATATACAATGTTATCCCATTCGATTTCTTTAAGTTGTTGAGCCATACTAATACCAACAATTACTAAGGCTGGAGCAGTTACTGAGTTAGTTACTAAACTTAAAATAATTGGTGCAAATAATACTGAAATAATAAATAATACCCCAGTTACACAAGCAGTTAATCCTGATTTACCACCTGCTTCAACTCCTGAACTAGATTCAACAAATGATGTAACAGTTGAAGTACCTAACACACTTCCAACTACCGTACCAACTGAATCAGCTAATAAAGCTTTTTCAGCATTAACTAATTCACCATCTTCTTTAATTAATCCAACACGTCCTCCGATTGCTACTAATGTACCAGCAGTATCAAAGAAGTCAACGAATAATAATGAGAAGATTGCAATAAAAGCATTTAATGGATTAGCTGCAACTTCACTAAATCCTTGAGTGAAAGCCATAACCCCTTCTAATTCAAAACTAGTTTCAATTAATTTTGATGGTAATTGAGGCATTCCTTCCATTCCTAATGCTCCTAATACTAAACCAATAACGGCAGTAATAAGCATTCCCACAAATACTGAAGCTGGTACTTTTTTAACTACTAAAGCTAAAGTAATTAAAATACCAATAATAGCTAATAATACTGTTGCATCTCCAATGTTACCAAAAGCAACTCCAGTAGCTGCATCAGCAACAATAATTCCTGCATTTTTAAATCCAACAAAAGCAACGAAGAATCCAATTCCAGCTCCAATTGCTTTCTTTAATTGATTAGGAATAGAATTAATAATAATCTTACGTACTCCAGTTACCGAAATTAATAAGAAGATAACTCCTGAAATAAATACACAAGCTAAAGCTGCTTGCCAACTCATTCCCATTGCTCCACAAATAGTATAAGCAAATAAAGCATTAACTCCCATACCAGCAGCTAAAGCAACTGGATAGTTAGCTAATAACCCCATTAAAATAGAAGCAATACCTGCTGATAAAGCTGTAGCCACAAATACTGAAGTAGTATCCATTCCCGCATCAGCTAAGATTGCTGGGTTAACCCCCAAAATATAAGCCATTGCTAAGAAAGTTGTAATCCCGGCAATAACTTCTGTTTTCACATTAGCGTTTTTTTCTTTTAAATTAAATAGTTTTTCTAACATATTTTTCTCCTTTCAACCACAATATTATAATAAAATAGGTATTACTTTTCAAGCAAAAAAGGTATTACATTTAACATTTTTCCTACTTTTTATTAGGTTTAGATAATACTTTGCATATTTTAAGGTTATTATGCTAAAATATTCTTGAACCATTAATCACATAATTGAAT
>CAZQJH010000084.1:0-7070 GCA_964593515.1 uncultured Erysipelotrichaceae bacterium | reverse complement strand
GAGGATATGAATATGAACGAAGAATTTAATCAAAATGAAAATTTAGGGGAAAAATCAACATTTGAACAATATAACCCATATAATGATCATCCCCAATATGAACCAACCGAAGAAAAGCCTTCATTTATGGATAAACATAAAAACAAGTTATTAGTTGTTTGTTGTTTAGCTATTGCTTTAGGTGGTGGTTTTGCTGGAGGTTTTGTGGCAAACAATTTAAATAAACAAGATAGTGTTGTTTTCTATCAAGGAGTAACTAATAAAGTATCTAATACTTCTAATTCAAACAGTGCTAGTATTAAAGAAATTGCGGCCAATGCTTCTAAAAGTGTTGTGGAAATTAAAACCGAAGCTGTTTCTACTGGTTCTTTCTTCCAACAAGCTATTACCTCAGGAGCAGGTAGTGGAGTTATTTTAAGTAAAGATGGATATATTGTTACTAACCATCACGTAATTGAAGGAGCTAATAAAATTACGGTTACGACTCATGATGGTAATGTTTATGATGCTAGATTAATTGGTAGTGATGCTTCTAGTGATTTAGCCGTTATTAAAATTGAAGCCAATGATTTAACTAGTGCAACCCTTGGGGTAAGTGGTGATTTAGCAGTTGGAGATTTATCAGTTGCTATTGGTAATCCATTAGGTGAATTAGGTGGTACGGTAACTAGTGGTATTATTTCCGCATTAGATCGTGAAATTACAATTGATAATCAAACAATGCATTTATTACAAACAAGTGCCGCGATTAACCCAGGTAACTCTGGAGGAGGATTATTTAATGATCAATGTCAATTAATTGGTATTGTTAATGCGAAATCAAGTGGAGATAATATTGAAGGATTAGGTTTCGCAATCCCTATTGATAAAGCTAAACCAATTATTGAAAGTATTATTAATTATGGATATGTTAAAGGACGTCCTTCATTAGGTGTAACCTTACAAAGTAGTGCTGCTTATGATGAAAGTAAAGCTAGTGTTTATGTATCTTATGTAACAAAAGGAAGTAGTGCTGATCATGCTGGTTTAGAAGTTGGTGATCAAATTATTAAATTAGCTGGTGTGGAAGTTACTAGTATTTCTAATCTAAAAGAAACTTTATCTTTATATCAAGCTGGTGATACTATTGAAATTGTCGTTTTAAGAAATAGTGAATTAGTTACTTTAAAAGCTACCTTAGATGATGCTGGTGATACTTCAAATCAAACTAATAATTCTCAATCACAAATTGAAAATGATACTAATGGTGGTGCAACCTTTAATCCTTTCGAACAATTCTTTGGTAACTAAGAAAAAAACCTCAAATGTGAACATTTGAGGTTTTTTATATTACCTTTATTTCTTAAAATATTTAATTTGTTGTTTAACTAATAAGTAACTAACACTAATAGCTAAAAACTCATACATGACATGATCAATCACAAGCGGAAAAATACCACTAAAGATTGTTATTAACTGCAACAATAGAAAGATTATATATAAACGATATTTCATCATTCCATATCTTAAATAAACATATACAATCATCGTTACAATAATGTCATAAATAAGTGTAACATTTTTAAGAAAAACTAATTGTAAGATAAAAGCAATTAATAAAATAACTAAAATTAACTTGGTATTAGTTAATAATGCTTTAATTTTTTCTAACATTAATATCAACTCCTAGTTAGTATTTTATCATTTTATTTATCTAATGTTAAGCTCTTTCGCTATTTTCGATTAAACTTGCTAAGGCTTCTAATCTAGCAAATAAGAATTTATTATTCTTAAGTTTCCAGGTCCAGTTTTCATCATTAAGGGTACCAGGGGTATTAATACGTCCTTTTTTCTTATCCCCAATAATATCCCATAATGGAATCATCGCAACTTTAGCTTTACTATCTAAAACGATTTGAATACATAACATATTAAAGTATTTATTTTCATAACCTAACTTACTTAAATAACGACGTAAAGCAATTTTTTCATTATGACTTAATTTCGTATAAAAACCTTGCATTGTATCATTATCATGCGTTCCAGTATAATAAATAACATTAGCATCATATTCTTTTTGAATTGTACGTGGTAATAATTCAAATTGTAAAATCTTCATT
Organism: uncultured Erysipelotrichaceae bacterium; assembly: GCA_964593515.1. Classification (GTDB taxonomy): domain Bacteria; phylum Bacillota_I; class Bacilli_A; order Erysipelotrichales; family Erysipelotrichaceae; genus JAXJYR01. The sequence continues at coordinate 4,971 of CAZQJH010000084.1, read as the reverse complement.
CCGGCTAAATTATAGTCATTTTTTAATTCCACAACTTCATCACGGATATCACCTAAATCTTCCACTACAATATCAATATCTGGATATTTTTTATATAAACAATCAAAGAAATGATTACGTGGTCCTAAAACCCATTCACCTTTCTTAGCTGTTTCACTACTAGCTGGAATACGCCAATATGTATCAAATGCTCTAAAATGATCAATTCTAATCATATCGAATTGTTCTTTATTCCAACCTAAACGTTCAAACCAAAAGCGATAGTTATTACTTTTCATTTTAATCCAGTTATAAATTGGATTACCCCAACGTTGACCATCTTCACTAAAATAGTCTGGTGGAACTCCGGCTACAAATGTTGGTAAACATTCATCATTTAATAGGAATTCATCTTGATATTGCCATACATCACAACTATCTAATCCCATATAAAATGGAATATCTCCCATAATTTTAATTCCTTGTTCATTAGCATATTTCTTAATATCATTCCATTGTTGGTAAAAAACAAATTGTAAGAATTTTTGATATTTAATTTCTTCTTCAAATTCACTAATATCTAATGCTTGAGGATTTTTCCAATATTCTCTAGCTTCTCTTGGCCATGTTACCCATTCACTTTGATAATGTTTCTTTAAAGCAGTATACAAAGCATAAGCATCTAACCAATAAGCTTTTGCACAAAAAGCTTCATAATCTTCTTGATAACGTTCATAGTTTTTATTAAAGGTTTTATAACCTTTTCTAAAATAAGGTTCTTTAAATTCACGTACTAATTCATAATCAACATAATCCGCAAATTTATTACAATTTTTGATTGATGAACGAGGAAAATATTCATAATCAGCCATTGCATCTAAGTTAATATAAATTTCATCACCGGCAAATGATGAATATGGTTGATATGGCGAATGACCATATCCAATAGGATTTAATGGTAATATTTGCCAAATCTTAAGATGACATTGTTTTAACTTATCAATTAAACGAATACAATGTAATCCTAAATCACCAATTCCTTGATTAGAGGGTAAAGTAAAAACCGGTAATAATATTCCCGCACTTCTTTCCATTTTTTCACCTCCATTTATTTTATATCTTCATAAGCATATGCACCATAAGCACTCTTAGCACTTTTTATTGCAAGCTTAATACTTTCACTAATTACTTGGGTAGCTAAAACCCCAACAATATCAATATTAGTATCAATTTCTCCATTAGCCATCACAAAGATTGAATCACCATCACTCATTGTATGGACAGGATAAATAGTTTTCGCATATCCATTATGGGCAATACCTGCTACTTTTTGACACTGTGCTTTAGTTAATTTCGCATTAGTAATAATACAAGCAATGGTCGTATTATCTTGCGAAACATTAGCTAAAGCTTCAATACATTCTAAATGGGAAATTAAACGTTTATTTTCTTGATCATAAACTCCAGCTAGGATTTCTCCGTTTGTATCATCCACAACATTACCACGAGCATTTACAGCAACAATTGCTCCTACTTTAAGACCATTAAGTTCTAAAGCATAAGAACCAATTCCACCTTTCATCGCATGTTCAAAGCCTAATAGTTTACCAACACTAGCTCCACAACCAGCTCCATAATTACCATTTTGATAATTACCTTGTTCACTATTAAGACAAGCTTGATAAGCTAAGCTAGGATAATCTCGAAAACTAGAATCACCTAACGATAAGTCAAATAAAGCAGCTCCACAAACAATAGGAATCGTAGCTACTTTCATATCAAAACCTATCTTACGCTCTTCTAAATAACGCATAACACCACTAGCACTATCTAAACCAAAAGCACTTCCCCCACTTAAAACGACAGCATGTATTTTATCAACCAAATTACGTGGATCTAGTAAATCACTTTCACGCGTTGCTGGCCCTCCACCGCGAATATCACAACTAGCACATGCACCTTGTGGACTAATAATTACACTAACACCGGTTGCATATTCGCTAGCTTCACATTGACCAATTTGAAAACCTTCAATTTCATTAATATTGATTTGTTTCATAAAACACTCCTTTCAAAAAAGAAGTGTTGCCACTTCTTTTTTGGATTAATTTTCGTTTGCTTGTTTAATTTGAGCAATTACTTGATCTTGTAATTGAGTTGGTAAAGCATCATAACGTTCAAATTTTTGAGTATATGTTGCTCTTCCTTGAGTCATCGCACGTAATTGAATCGCATAATCAAGTACTTGGGCATAAGGTACTTGTGCTTCAATGATTTGATAATTATCTTCAGCATCAAATCCCATAATTTGTCCACGACGTTTATTAAAATCACCAGAAATAGTTCCAATATATTCTTCTGGACATCTAACTTTAATCGTTACAATTGGTTCTAACATAATTGGACTTGCTTTAGCCATTCCATCTTTATAAGCTAAACGAGCAGCTAATTTAAAGGCCATTTCATTAGAGTCTACATCATGATATTTACCATCAGTAAGGGTTGCTTTCACATTAACAACTTTACATCCAGCTAAAATACCACTTTCCATACATTCACGTAATCCTGCTTCAACTGCTGGGAAGTATGCTTTAGGTACTGCCCCACCAAAGACACGTTCATCGAATACCATTTCTTCACTTGTATCATTTGGTTCAAATTCCACAAATACATGTCCGAATTGACCATGTCCACCAGATTGTTTTTTATGACGTCCTTCACCCATCGCTTTTTTACGAATTGTTTCACGATAAGCTACTCTAGGTGTTGATAGAATTACTTCTACTTTATATTTAGCTTTTAATTTATTTAAGATTACTTCTAAGTGTTGATCTCCAACTCCATATAATAAAGTTTCTTTAGTTTCTTTATTATTTTCTAATCTTAATGTTGTATCTTCTTCAACCATTCTAGCTAATGCTTGTGACATCTTATCTTCATCATTTTTAGATTTAGGAGTTACGGCACGAGCTAACATTGGTGTTGAGAATTCAATTGGTTTAGCTAATACTGCTTTATTTTTATCACATAAAGTATCATTAGTATTAGTATCTTGTAACTTAACAATTGCTCCAATATCTCCAGAGAATAACTTACCAACCGCTGTTTGGTGTTTTCCTTTAATGATATATACGTTAGTTACACGTTCCATTTTATCTTTAGTAGCATTATATACGTTAGAATCAGCATTTAATACTCCACTTAATACTTTTAAATAAGTGATACGACCAACAAATGGATCCACAATTGTTTTAAATACTTGACCTACAAATGCTTCATTTTCATTAGTATCAATTAAGATTTCTTCTTTACTATTAGCATCAATTGCTTCAATACTTCCTTGTTCTCCATAAGTCGGGAAATATTTAACAATTAAGTCCATTAAACGTTCAATTCCAATTGAGTTAATAGCACTACCAGAATATACTGGTGTAATTTCTCCATTACGAACTCCTAAACGAACTCCACGTGTAAGCTCAGCTTCACTAAATTCTTCACCAGAGAAGAATTTTTCCATTAAATCATCATCACCCATCGCAATTGCTTCAGCTATTTGTGATTTATATTCAGCAACGATATCTTTCATATCATCAGGAACTTCTTTAGCATTTTCACGATCAGCTAAAGGTCCTTCATAATACCATGCTTTATCTCTTAAGACGTTAACTGAACCAATAATCTTACCATTTTCCACAATTGGAATTTCAAATGGAATTACACTTTTTCCAAATGTATTACGTAATTCTTCATAAGCTTTTTCAAATGAAGCATGTTCTTCATCTAATTTATTTACAAAGAAAATAGTTGGTAATTTTTTAGCTTTAGCTAATTCATAACTACGTTGAGTTTCAGCTTGAATAGCATCTTTTCCATCAACAACAATTAAAGCATTATCAGCTACTGCTAAACCTTCTTCTACTCCACGAACAAAGTCAAAGTAACCTGGAGTATCGACAAAGTTAATTTTACATTCTTTCCATTCAATTGGAACCATTGAAGCATAAACGCTTAATCCACGTTTGATTTCTTCTGGATCATAGTCAATTAAACTTGATCCTTGACTTGTATTTCCAAAACGATCACTAGCTTTAGTGAAAAATAACATACTTTCTAATAAAGCAGTTTTTCCAACTCCACTATGTCCTAATACCGCAACATTTCTAACTTCACTTGATAAATAGTCTCTCATAACGGCCACCTACCTATTTTAGAATCGGTTTAAGCTGAGCTAAACACTCTTCACGTACATAGTGAATTGCTTTATTACCTTCTTTATCGATTAAATCTTTATCTGCACCATTAGCAATTAATTCTTCAACTAATGAAGGATAACCAGCGTAAGCAACACGCATCAATGCTGTACATCCATTATTATCTCCAACATTAATATCTGCTCCACGACTAATTAACATTCTTACTACTTCTTTTTTAAATGATACACATGCTTCCATTAAAGCAGTTCTACCTACTTCATCTTGGGCATTAATATCTGCTCCAGCATCAAGTAATACTTCTACACATCTTTCTTGACCTAAGAAGGCTGCACGCATTAAAGCGGTACGTCCACGATCATCTTTTTTATTAACATCCGCACCAGCTTCAATTAATTTCTTACAAATTGTTTTATTTCCTTTTTTAGCTGCACCCATTAAAGCAGTTTTCCCTTTATTATCTTCTAAATTAACATTTGCACCATTATCTAATAAATATCTTACGATATCTTTGTAGTCACGTTTAGCTGCACGCATTAAAGCACTACGTCCATCACCATTTTGATAGTTAACGTCTACTCCTTTCTTCACTTCAGCACAAACTGTGACAAAATCACCGCTAGCACAAGCATCCCAAAATGCTTTGTTGAAATTTGAATCCATGATTCATTCCTCCTTTTCTGTTATCTATAATTATATTTTATACTTTTATTATCAAATTGCAAGCGTTTTCATTTGTAAATTTTAATTTTTTTCATGTTTTTTGCTAACGTTACATAAA
>CAZQJH010000083.1:0-7150 GCA_964593515.1 uncultured Erysipelotrichaceae bacterium | reverse complement strand
TAATATTTCAATATTATCTAAATCTTATTAAGTTAATTATCCTCCTTTCCCTAAAATCAAAAAAATTATATCATTTACATAAAGCGCTTTCAATAGGTATGACCAATTTTTTTGAATTTTTTAACACAAAAAAACATGATGTTTTTAACACCATGTTTTAGTAATCTTCGTAACTATAATAGTAATCTTTACTAAATCTAGATTTCTTAACTCCGTTTAAAACAGCCCCCAGTATACGAGTACCATTTCTTTCTAACTCTTGTTTACAACGTTTAAGATTTTTCTTCAATGCTACTTCACTTCTTGTTACCATTATTACTCCATCACATTGTCTTCCAACAATTGAAGCATCAGCTCCAACCAATACAGGTGGAGTATCGATAATTACATAATCAAAGAATGACTTAGCTTCTTGAACTGCTTTTTCAAAGCGTTTATTAGTAAGTAAATCAGTAGCATTAGGTGGTTTTTTACCACTTAATAATAAATGAAGTCCTTCAACATTAGTTGCGTATGATTGGATATCACATTGACCTGATAGATATTCAGATAATCCTTGTTTTTTACCACTTAATGATAAATAATCCTTTAATGAACTACGTCTTAAATCACAGTCAATATATAATACTTTTTTACCCATTCTAGCAAAACTTAAAGCAATTTGAAATGCTGTAACAGTTTTACCTTCATTAGGTTCAGAAGAAGTAACTCCAATTACTTTAACATTATCCATATAAAGAATACTAGTTCTAATATTTTTATATGCTTCTAATGAGGTACTAATTAATTTAGGATTTATTTCAATTCTACTCATAATTATTTACCTCCATTCTTTTTAACTTTTTTAGTTTTTTTACTATTTTGATTAGATTTCTTAATATAGCTTAAGCTTGAGTCATACTTAACAACACCGATTACTGGTACACCAAGGGTATTTTCAACATCTTCCACATTAGCTACAGTATCGTCAAATACAAATAATAAGAAAATAATTCCTACCGATACTACAAGACCAGCCATACCTCCAAGGGCAGCCATTTTAATAACTGATGCATTTACTGCATTACCATTAGCAACTGCTCTTTCAATAACATATGGTTCTTGTGAATCAATATCCTTAATACTTTTAATACCTGTTTCCACAACTTCATTTACAATATCTCTAGATAAATATGGATCTCCAGTTGTGACTGAAATTGTTAGAATACGTGTATCTTCTCCATGACTAATATGAATTGTACTAGCTAACTTATCAGCAGTAGTATCAAGTCCTAAATTATCAATAACACGTTCCATGTTATTTCTCCCCTTAATAATAAACTCATAATCATTTACTAATTGTGATCCTAATTGTAAATCACTTAAAGAAACTGATTTATTATTACCTCTTAAGTAAATACTTGATGATGAAGAATATTTAGGAGAAGTTAAAAAAGCTGAATATATTGTAGCTAATAAAACTCCAATTAACACTCCTACAACAACATAATACCACAATGATAATAGCTTATTGAAAAAGTCTTTTAAATTAATTTCTAATTCTTCTTCATTAACTAAATTATTATTTTCATTATTCATTTAAATACCTCCATAAACCGATATTTGAATTATAACATTAAATCGAATAAAATACTAGATAATAATCGAATAAGCAAATCACTATTTGGTATTTCAAATCTAAATAACTTATATTAGCTATCAGTCTTCTATTAAATTACTAATTTGGTGAATTCTATTAATCTCTTCTAAATAAATCTCGTGTATAAACTTTATCTTCGACATCGTTTAAATCTTCTTCATAACGATTAGCAATAATAACATCACTTAAAGATTTGAACTTTTGTATATCATTTACAATTAAACTACCAAAGAAGGTCTCACCATCTTCTAATGTTGGTTCATAAATAATAACCTTTGCCCCTTTTCCTTTAACTCTTTTCATTACTCCTTGAATTGAGCTTTGTCTAAAGTTATCAGAATTAGCTTTCATAGTTAAACGATAAACTCCCACGACACATTCTTTCTCTTGTGACTTATCATACTCATCGTTAGTATCATAAGCATAATACCCAGCTTTAGTTAAAACACGATCAGCAACGAAATCTTTTCTAGTACGATTACTTTCTACTATTGCACTCATCATATTTTGTGGTACATTATCATAATTAGCTAATAATTGTTTTGTATCTTTAGGTAAACAATATCCTCCATATCCAAATGAAGGATTATTATAATGATTTCCAATTCGTGGATCTAAACAAATACCATCAATAATTGATTTAGTATCTAAACCTTTCATTTCCGCATAAGTATCTAGCTCATTAAAATAAGCAACTCTTAAAGCTAAATATGTATTAGCAAACAACTTAACCGCTTCTGCTTCAGTTAACCCCATAATCAAAGTATCAACATTTTCTTTTATTGCACCTTCTTGTAATAACTCAGTAAACTTAACACATGCATCATATGTATTTTTATCATCTTTAGGACATCCCACAATAATTCTTGATGGATATAAATTATCATATAATGCTCTAGATTCACGTAAAAATTCAGGACTAAAAACTATTTTATTACTATTGTATTTAGCTCTTACTTTTTCGCTATAACCTACTGGAATTGTACTTTTAATAACAATCAATGCATCCTTATTTAATTTAGTAACTACATCTAAAACACTTTCTACCGCACTAGTATCAAAATGATTTAACTTACTATCATAATTAGTTGGGGTTGCTACTATAACATAATCAGCTCCAACATAAGCTTCTTCTGGACATAAAGTAGCTTTTAAATTTAGCTCTTTATTTCTTAAATACTCTTCAATTTCATTATCTTGAATAGGTGAAATTCTATTGTTGATTTTATTTACTTTTTCTTCAACAACATCTAACGCTATTACTTCGTTATGTTGCGATAATAAGACAGCTAAAGATAAACCAACATAACCTGTTCCAGCTACTGCAATCTTCATATATACACTTCATGATAAACATAATAAAACAATATGTAATATCATTTTCCTTTCTAACCTTTATATATCAATAAAAAGTTTGTTATTGATAAAATAATAGTTTTAAAGGTTATAACAAACTATTATCCCATTAATTTATATAAAACAAACACCTATAACCCAATATCATTCAAGAAATGTTTCATACTAGAAACATCTTCATCACTTATATTAGAATTATATTTCAATTCTTTACTAACTCTTTTCAAATGGCCAAAAAATATTAACTTAAACCATCTTCTAACTTCCATAAAAGGAGTTAAAAATTTATATTTTTCTAAAATTGGATAATGAAACTTAATTTCATCATATGGTATAAATATCTTAGAAAGTGCATATTTAAATCTTCCACCTTTTTTTTGTTGTTGAACCACTATTCTATTTTCATCACTACCATATACTCCACCTTTTACTATATAACATTCCATTTCAAGTATAACATCATCACAAACTTTATTTTCTAACCAATACTCACTTAAATTTTTTGCTTTATTAGCAAACTTGAGTAATCCGCCTTTAGCTAGTAGTTGTTCTCTCCCAATAAAATCTGCATCAGTTTGATTGTTTAATATCCATAAATCGATAAATGGTCTTATTCCACAACCACCAATCATAAAATGTTTAGCCATATGAGCCACATGATAAAAATAAAACATTTTATCATCCATTTGATAATAGTGTTTATATCCATCTTTCAAAATAGCTTGTTCCCATATACTTTCCAACACTATCGATGCTTTATCTGAAACAAAATCTTCAATTAAATCGTAATGTAGCTCAACATGAGTACCACTACTAGAAAACAATGAAATATCGTGAGATTTCTTGCAATCGTATTGATAACAATAATTATTTACAAGAAAATCTTTAACGCGATTTAAATCTTCTTCATGAATTAATATATCAATATCACAACTTGTTCTCATCCACGGTTTTGGATAATAATCGCGAATCACAGAACCTTTTAACGGAATAAAATCGACTCCAAAACTTTCAAGAGCTTTACAAATAACTTCAAAATCATAATTCATTTTTTCATAGCGAAATGCTGCAATCATCATTTCATTATCCAAACACGATTCATTACATTTGTGCAAACCCAAAGCTAAAAGTTGTGTAATATCGTGTGCTTTACTAACATTTACTATTTTTTGACTATGTTCATAATAATGCGTTAAATCATATGGAATTGAATCTCTGTTATCAAAAGAAAAAACAACTAAATCAAACATGGTTCTTAATACTTTGTTATCCATATTAACTCACCTCCTATGAATCAATCAGATTTCACTTGAATGGGCAAACGCTTAAACATTGCTTACACTTTATACATTTTGATTTATCAATCCTAGGATAAGCAAAACCTTCTTCGTCATATACCATTTCAATTGCATTAACAGGACAAATGCATCTACACGCTTCACATCCACAACACTCATTTTTTGATGAATATAGTTTGATTTCATCCATTTTCAAAACCTACTTTCTACCTATTTGCTTTTTAACGATAGCTCTCATTTTAAAAATTATTTTTTTATAAAAAGGAACCTTTATACGTTTTAAATATTTCTTTCTAAGATCATTTAAATTCATTTTTGAAAAATCTTTATAGAAATCATTTCGTTCTTTAGGTCTACGTACTGATTTATATTCTGAAGGATTACTTTTAATCCCTTCCTCATAGGTAACTTCTTCTAAAAATAATTCATTGTGTACTTCATCAAATATTTTTTGACCTTTTTCATTTCTTATAATTACCACTGAAATTACTTTATCATCATTCATATGTGATCTTACATTTTGAATTCCCCAGAAATCTCCTAAAGTTATATCTGATAATTTATTTTTCTTTGCTTTACAGCTATAACAACTTTCTCTTAATGACCAATCTCTTAAAAAGAAATCAAAATAACTAATATCCTCTCTACGATAAAATCTATTATTCAACATCATTCCGTAATTTTCCCATCCATTTTGTTTTGATCTAAATAATACATTATTAACTTTAATATTGTTTAATCTTTCATATTCCTTTAGATATGTTTCCCATAACAATGGAGATGGGACTCCATGACATATAACATCAATCGTAATTAAATTTTCATATTCTTTTCGCAAAAACATCTTCAATCCATTTACTTGACAAATTGTACCACTAAATAACACTCTTTTTCCATCGTCTAAATCTTTTTTCACATTCACATAAGTGTCTCCTACTTTAGCTTGTAAGTATTTAGAACCTCGAAGTCTACTAATATCATTACTATTACAGCGAATAAATTCTGCACTATAGTTATCTTCACTCATAGCTACTCCGTATACAAAATCAAATTTTTTAGCTAGTATACTAAAAATACCTCCTGATGAAGATACGTCACGAACTTCATTAGCGGTATATGCCGCATAAGTTTTTAGCATTTTATCACCTCACAAACACACCAAAAAATCGATTTAATTTTCCTTTTGTAATTCTATCACCCAGAATTAATACTTCTTTAAACTCATTTGTTTTTCTAAAACAAATTAAATAAACTAAATTAGAAACAATAACTGATACTATAGCTCTTAAAATAATAACTTTAATTAAATCACCAGTAATTAAACTACATAATATAAAAGATAACAATGTAGTTATGAAGACAACAATACAATATATTAACATTTTTTTCACGTATTTTAACATCTCTCTTTTATCAAAAATAACTGTAAATAAATTATGTATTTGCCATGGCATTCCTACAATTAAAATAGCAATAACAGTAGAAAGTAACACACCATATACACCTATATATTGAACTAAAATAATATTTAATAGCAAATTAAATAAAGCTGTACATAAAGGTCTAAAGCGATCTTCATGCCACATTCCTGAAGCGTCCTTATATAAATTTAACAACGAATTTATTTGACGTATGAAAAAATAAATAACAAAACATATTACAGCACCTATCGGTAAGATTAAATCTTTACCAACCCATAATTCCATAAACGGTTGATATAAATTCATCATAATTGCTGCACATACCCCAGAAATCCATGTAATTATTAAGGTAAACTTTTTAAGATCATTAAAATTCTTTTCTTTCGTTTCAACAACAATACTATTTCCTATTCCGGCAGTACATGCGTTGAAAATAATGGTAATAAAAGTGGTTACTGAATATAAAATATAGTAATAATTTTGATAAATAGCTAAGACTGTTAATCCCAAAAAGGATGAAATAACAATCGTATCTGCTGAATCATAAATTATCATACCTAACTTAGCAGTAAACAAATCTTTTATTCTACTATTAATTTTTTTCACCACTTGTTTATCTAATACACCCTTTGCTTGATATTTAGGATATAATTTATCTGCACAAATAGCGGTAACAATATTTGTTAAAGCTTGGCAGGCTAATGTAACTATCAAATATAAATAATAGTTTTTTAAAAAAATTAATACAACAAATTGAATTGCATATTTAATTGTATTTGTGCAAATAAGAACTTTATTACCCACATCAGTACGTTGATGAGCTGCTAATATACTATTTTTATAAGCAAATAAAAAATACGATAAAACTGTAGCTCCTAAATTTATTAAATATAGTACATATACATTCATACCCCCAGGAACATCACCTTTGATTAAATTAGGGATAAAAGGTAATAATATGCATCCTATAATAGCAACAATCATACCAATAATACGATAATATATTTTATATAAATTCATTAATGCACAAATAGTATTTTCATCATTTTCAGCTATCGGTTTATACATACTATAAACCATAGCACTACCAATTCCTAATTCAGCTAAACTTAATACCTGTAATACACTGGTGAAAAGAGAATTTAATCCAAGATATTCAATTCCTAAACAATATATTAAAACTGTTCTCATAATAAATGGAAGTATTAATTGATATATTTTCAAAATAAATCCAACAAAAATATTCCTTACAGCATTTTTACTTCTTTCCATCGCAATCATAAACTCCCGTTACTTTCTTAATTCCATCAGTTATCGCATTTTCAATAAACTTTTTTGAATGCTCGAGTAAATCTAAATATTTCTTAGAATCATTTTTTACCAAACTAGAATTCAATGAATAAATATAATTTATATCAAATTTATCTTTAGAATCA
>CAZQJH010000082.1:0-7241 GCA_964593515.1 uncultured Erysipelotrichaceae bacterium | reverse complement strand
GATTATTATGTATTAAAGACTTTACGTTTAAAGAAAGATATTAATGATTTAAAGAGTTATATTAATATTTTAAGTAAGGATATTTCAACAACTTCATTATTAAAAGCTAGCTTACATGATTTAAAAATTAAAAAGGTAGAAGGAGATTTACAATTATGTAAGCTATATGTCGATAAAGATATTTTAGTTAATCAAAACGAAGTTAAAGAAGATTTATGGATGCTATTGAAACTTAATTTAAAAGCGTATGGCGTTAAAAAGTTAAGTCTTTATGTCGATAATAAAGAAGTTAAAAATGAAGGGTTAAATAAGCTTATTTATAATGTGGTGAAGTTTGAATGAAATATTTAATTATTATTTGTTTATTATGGATAGAAATTGTTGGTATAAAAGCTAATAGTTGTGTAATGTTTGTTGATGATGAACGTATTTTTCTTGATGATTCAATGAATGATATTCGAAGTGTAGCTAGTATTTCCAAGATTATGACTTGTATTATTGTTATTGAACAAGGTAAGTTAGATGATGAAATTATCGTAGATGAAAAAGTTAAGCAGATTGATGGTTCTTCTTTATATCTACAAGAAAATGATTCAGTTAAAGTAATCGATTTACTTTATGGTTTAATGTTACGTAGTGGTAATGATGCAGCCTATTTATTAGCTAAATATATAAGTGGTAGTGAAGAAGAATTTGCGAAAGTGATGAATGAAAAAGCTAATCAAATTGGTATGCATAATAGTTGTTTTAATAATGCTAGTGGATTAGATGAAATTAAGGCTAATTATTCAACTAGTTATGATATGGCATTATTAATGAAATATGCTTATCAAAATAAAGTTTTTAGGCAAATAATTAATACTAAATATTATACAAGTAGTAATAATATGCGATGGAAAAATAAACATCGATTAATCTTTGAAGATGAATATTTCTATGGAGGTAAAACAGGTTATACCCTTAAAGCAAAAAGAACTTTAGTTTCATTATTTAAAAAAGATGATCAAGAAGTTATTGTAGTAACTTTAAATGAAAATGATGATTTTAAAATGCATCAAAATTTAGCTAGAGAAGCTTTTGCGCATAGTCAAGTAATAAAGATTATGGCAAAAGGCGAATATAAAGTAGGGAATTATAAGTTTAAAGTTGAACAAGATATTAAAATTAATCGATTAAAAGATGAACAAATAAAAGTAACGAGTTATATTAAAGATAAAGTGATTTATCTTGAAGTGAGTTATGGTAAGCAAATTAGAATGTATGAATTTCGATTGGAGGAAAAATGAGTCGAATTTGGTTGTTGATGTTACTTTCTAGCATGTTAGTTTTTGTTTATCAAGGTAATGTTAAAGGGATGGAAGTAGTGTTAATGGGCGTAGGACAACAATGTCTAGAAGTAGTTGTACCACTAATTGTGAATGTAGCTTTTTTTAATGGGATTTTATATATTGCGAAAGATGCTGGTTTATTACATCTTTTAGCCAAACTTTTATATCCAATCTTTAAAGTATTATTTAAGGATGTAAAACATAATGAAGATGCATTAGCTTATATTAGTAGTAATGTACTTATTAATATGTTAGGTTTAGGAAGTGCAGCCACACCTAGTGGTTTATTAGCCATGAAAGAATTACAAAAAGAAAATAAGTATCAAAAGAAAGCTTCACGTTCAATGGTAACCTTTTTGATTATGAATACAGCAGGGGTAACTTTATTTCCTACTAGTGTTTTAGCTTTACGTTTTCAATATGGAGCTAAAGATGTCGCTGGTTTTTTACCTTATGCCATGGCTACAACAATCATTACTGCTATTATTGCCTTGTTGATTGATCGGTGGGTGAATTATCGTGAGTAGTTATATTTTACCAGGATTTATTTTTGTTATCTTAGCTTATGCTTTATATAAGAAAGTTAATGCTTATGAGATGTTTTTATTAGGTGTTAAAGATGGTTTAAAATTATTTATGGAAGTATATCCGACAATGTTAGCAATGTTATTTGCGATTGCTTTTTTAAAAGAAAGTGGGGTAATGCTTTATCTTTCAACTTTATGTTCAAACTTAATTAAAATAGTACCACATGAAGTATGGCCAATGATATTATTTCGTCCTTTATCTGGTAATGCTACGTTAGCTATGTTAGTAGATATTATTCAAACATGTGGTGTTGATTCACTTCAAGCTAGTATGGGTTCAATGATTGAAGGAGCTACCGATACAACTCTTTATGTAATAACATTATATTTTGGTAGTGTAGGAATTAATAAAATCGCTAATGCTTTAAGTTTAGGTTTAATAGCTGATTTAATTGGGATAATAATTGCTATTGGTTTTACTTATTTATATGTTTTATGACTTTAGCAAGATAAAACCTTTTACAAACTAGGCAAAATCATGTAAAATAGCTATACTAAAGTTTATTAGTACAATATTGTTGACTTGTGATATAATATTGTTGATTATAAGAGGTGGAAGAATGGAACGTTTACAAAAAGTTATTGCTCAAGCAGGAGTATGTTCTCGTCGTAAGGCAGAAGAAATGATTCAAGAAGGACGCGTTAGTGTTAATGATGTTATAATTACCGAAATGGGATATAAAGTAAAACGTGGTGATTTTATTTGTGTTGATGGAGATCCAATTGAAAAAGAAAATAAAGTTTATTTCTTGATGAATAAACCTAAAAAGACGATTTGTTCTAATAATGATGAACATGGTCGTGCCCAAGCAGTTGATTTAGTTCAATGTGAAGAACGTGTTTTCTGTGTTGGTCGTTTAGATTATGATACAAGTGGAGTTTTAATTTTAACTAATGATGGTGAATTCGCTAATATGTTAGTTCATCCTAAATATCATATTCCTAAAACTTATAACTTAACAATTAATGGGTTAATAACTGGTGAACAAATTAAAAAGATTCAAGATGGAATTGTCCTAGATGATGGAATTAAAACCTTACCAGCTAAAGTAAAAAATGTTAATAAAGATTTAAAAACTAAACAAACTAGTTTTGATTTA
Source organism: uncultured Erysipelotrichaceae bacterium (assembly GCA_964593515.1). Lineage (GTDB taxonomy): Bacteria > Bacillota_I > Bacilli_A > Erysipelotrichales > Erysipelotrichaceae > JAXJYR01. Next base: position 4,226 of record CAZQJH010000082.1, on the reverse strand, counting down.
ACAATTAAAGAAGGAAGAAACCGTCAAATTAAACGAATGATGGAAGCTTTAGGATATCGAGTAACTCGATTACACCGAAGTGAATTAGCTTTCTTAAAATGTAGTGATTTAAAACAAGGTGAATATCGTATTTTAAAACCATTTGAAGTTCAACAATTAAAAATGTTAGCTAATCTAGGTAAGATGAAAGTGAAATAATTAGAAGCACTCGATGAGTGCTTCTTTCATGAAAGGATAAAGTTATGCAACAGTATTATGTAAAAGAAGAATTAGCTTTAAATTCATTAGTTTTAATGGATGAAGAACAAAGTCATCATATTCAACGAGTAATGCGGATGAAAGAAGGAAATGAAGTTATTGTCGCTGATGAATTAGGACAACAATTTTATGGTAATATTAAATATGTTGATGGACATGTTTATGTCGAAGTTAGAGAAGAATATGCTTATTGTGAAGATGATCAAGTTGAAATTATTTTAGCTAGTGCCTTAATTAAAAAAGATAAATGGGATTTTTTATTACAAAAATGTAGTGAATTAGGGGTAAGTGAAATTATTCCTTTTGAAAGTTCACGTTGTGTTGTGAAGATGAAAGATGAAAAAAGTGATAAGAAATTAGAACGTTGGCGCAAGATTTTATCAGAAAGTGGTGAACAGTGTAAACGTAGTAAACCAGTAGTATTAAATGAAGTTGTTTCTTTTAAACAATTAGCTAAGCTAGAAGCTGATATTAAACTTGTTGCATATGAAGATTGTAGTTATCCTTCATTAACAATTAAAGAAGTTTTAAGTCAATATCAAGATGTGAAAAGAATTATTGTTGTCGTTGGTTGTGAAGGTGGTTTTGATGCTAGTGAAATTGCTTATTTACAAGATAATGGTTATACTAGTATTACCTTAGGTAAACGTATTTTACGTGCGGAAACAGCAGCGATGGCCTTAGTCGATAGAATATCATTTTATTATGATAAATAGGAGGTAATTATGACAACTTTTGCAATTGCAACTTTAGGTTGTAAAGTTAATACTTATGAATCATGTGGTTATCAAAATGCATTGATTGAAAAAGGATTTCAAGAAGTAGATTTTAAAGAAGTTGCCGATGTTTATATTATTAATACTTGTGCGGTAACTAATATTGCAGCTAGTAAATCACGTCAAAAGATTCATCAAGCTAAAAATAAGAATCCAAATGCGTTAATTGTCGTTGTTGGTTGTTATGCTCAAATTGCTTATGATTATTTAAAAGCTAATGAACCAATTGATATTTTAATTGGTAGTGAAGGAAAAAATAACTTAGTAAATTATATTGAGAAAGCTTTAAAAGGAGAAAAAGTAGATGTTAAACGTCATGATGTACGTTTAACTTCGGTTTTTGAAGCTTTACCATTACAACATTTTGACCATCAAACTAGAGCTTTCTTAAAGATTCAAGATGGATGTAATCAATTCTGTAGTTATTGTATTATTCCTTATGCTCGTGGTAAAGAACGCTCTTTAGCTAAAGATGAAGTTTTAAAACTTGCTCGTCAATTATGTAATAGTGGACATAAAGAAATTGTCTTAACTGGTATTCATACGGGACGATATGGAGCAGGTACTGATTGTAATTTAACGCAATTATTAGAATTATTATGTAATGAAGTAGAAGGATTACAACGTATTCGTTTATCAAGTATTGAAATGAATGAAATTAGTGATGAATTCTTAGATTTAATGAAACATAATGATAAGATTGCTCGTCATTTACATATTCCATTACAAGCTGGTTGTGATACAACTTTAAAAAATATGAATCGTCCTTATGATATGAAATATTATATGGATAAAATTGAACATATTCGTCAAATTATTCCCGATATTTCCATCTCAAGTGATGTAATAGTTGGTTTTCCAAATGAAAGTGAAGAAGATTTTGTAACTTCAATGAATAATATTGAGAAAATGAAATTATCATTCTTACACGTCTTCCCATTCTCAGCTAAAGAAGGTACGAAAGCAGCATCGATGAAACCACAATTTGCTAATCAAGTTAAAAAAGAACGTGTTGCAAGATTAAGTGAATGTAGTGAGCGATTATATGATGAATTTAAAGTAAATATGATTAATAAAAAAGTAAAAGTATTATTTGAAAAACGTAAAGGCGATATGCTAGTTGGACATAGTAGCGAATATTTAGAAGTATATGCTTGTTTAGGTGATGAATATTTAAATACGATTCAAGAAGTAATAATTGATCGCTATGAAAATAAAATGTTGATTGCAAAGGAGGTATAAGCGTGAAGTTAAATGAATTATTACAAGGTAGTAAAATTGAATTACCTGAAAGTGTTGGACAAATCGAAATTGAACATTTATGTTTTGATTCACGCTTAGTACAAAAAAATGACATCTTTTTCTGTATGGATGGAATGGTTTGTGATGGACATGATTTTGTTGATAAAGCAATTGCGCAAGGAGCAATTTGTATTATTCATCGTAAACCATTAGAAAATATGCAAAAAAATATTGTTTATTTACAAGTAGATGATGTTAATCGTTATTTAAACTTAATGGCTAAAAATTATTATCAAAAAGCAGTTGATGATTTATATGTTTTTGGGGTTACGGGAACAAATGGTAAAAGTACGATTGCGAATATTATTTATCAAGTATTTTCAATGTATCAACCTTGTGGATATATTGGAACTATTGGAGTTAAATATGGTGAAGTGAATGAATTACCAACACTTACAACACCAGATCCTTTAACTTTACATCAAACATTTAAAGATATGCATGATCATGGGATGGTTGCTGTGGCTTTAGAAGCTAGTTCTCAAGGTTTAGCAATGGGAAGAGTTGATAGTGTTAGCTTTAATCAAGCTATTTTCACTAACTTAACATATGATCATATGGATTATCATATTACTTTTGAAAATTATTTTAATGCGAAAAAACGCTTATTTGATATGTTAGATGAAGATGGGGTAGCCATTACTAATGTTGATGATGAACGAGGAATGGATATTGTTGAAGGATGTAAAGGTCGAGTAGTAACATATGGTATTAATAATGAAGCTACATATCGAGCTAAAAATGTAATTATTGGTAAAGATGAATCAACTTTTACCTTAATATACAATGGTCAAGAATATGCTATTAAAACTAATTTAATTGCGCATTATAACATTTATAACTTATTAGCTAGTATTGCTTCAATGCATCAAGCCGGAATGCCTTTAGAGCAAATTATTTTAGCTATTACATGTATTTCGCAAATTGAAGGACGAATGGAATTAATTGATGAAGGACAACAATTTAGAGTTTATGTTGATTTTGCCCATACACCGGATGGTTTAGAAAAAGTATTCCAATTCGCGAAAGATATAACTAATGAAAATGGTAAAATTATTGCTGTTTTTGGTAGTGCTGGTAAACGTGATGTTAATAAACGTAAAGTATTTGGGGAATTAGCCGATAAATATTGTGATCGTATTATTTTAACTGAAGATGACCCACGTGATGAAAATCCTAAAGATATAGCTATGCAAATTCAAGAAGGTATTTTAGATACGCAATGTATTTATATTGAAGATCGTTATGATGCGATTCGTTGTGCGATTGAAGGGGCTAATGATGATGATTGTATCTTATTATTAGGTAAAGGTGATGAAGGATATATTTATCGTGAATTTGGTCGTGAAGACTGGTTAGGTGATGATAAAGCTGCTCGTCACATTATTAAAAAATATGTATTAGAAAACGGTGCTGATTAATTAATAAAATTTAAAAAATTACTTGCAATTTATGTTACAGTTATGTATAATTAATGTGCTAGCGTCAGAAGGGGGGTTTGGACATGCCAAAAGTAGTTCTAAAAGAAAACGAAGTTTTAGATGATGCATTACGCAGATTTAAAAGACAAGTTTCAAGAAACGGAACCCTTGCTGAAGCTCGTAAGAGAGAGTTCTATGTAAAGCCTGGGGTACGTCGTAAGCTTAAATCAGAAGCTGCACGTAAAGCTCGTAGAGGAAAATAATAAAATGAGAGATGCTTAATTGCATCTCTTTTTTCATATTAATGAAGGATTAATCATATACATAAATGAGAGGTGTTTATGATTACGATTAATAGTAAACAAGTGATGATTCAAGATTATGATATCATAACGCATGTAAGTGATAAATTATGTCGAATTATTTACCAAAATAAAGAATATAACTTTATTGGTAATAATATTAAAGT
>CAZQJH010000081.1:0-7265 GCA_964593515.1 uncultured Erysipelotrichaceae bacterium | reverse complement strand
ACCATTATCTATATATACTTATTATGATCCATTAGTCCAACATTCTTTAATTGATAGTATTAATAAACAATTAGATGATGATTCTTTACAAGTAAGTGCTCTTATTACTAAAAGCTTTACTAATGAAGTAATTGCTTTAGTTGGTGGTAAAGATTATGCTAATAGTCAATATAATCGTTGTTTATATGCGAAAAGACAAATTGCTTCAACTATTAAACCTTTACTATATTATTGTGCTTTAGAAAATGGTTTTAATATTGATCATGAGTTTCTTTCCCAACCAACTACTTTTAATATTGATAATACTTTATATGCTCCTTCTAATTTTGATAATATTTATGCTAATCGAAAGATTAATATGATTGAAGCAATTGCTTATAGTGATAATATTTATGCTTTAAAAACCCATTTAGCTTTGGGTAGTGATGTATTAGTAAATGCTTTAGCTAAGTTTAATTTAGCTAGTGATAATGTAGCTTCGCTAGCTTTAGGTAGTGTTAATTTATCTTTATTTGAATTAAATAAGATCTATCATTGTTTTGCTTCCAATGGTCAACAATATAACTTATCGGGAATAAAATATATTAGTAATGATCAACAAGTATTATATGAAGCTAATCGTGATTATGTTCAGTTATTATCCTTAGATAATTGTTTAATTATTTCTCAATTATTACAAGCTCCCTTTAATCCAAAGTTACAAAATGAATGTATCCCAACGATGTTAGGATATCAAGGTAATGCGAAAATGAGTGCTAAATCAGGTACTAGTGATTGGGATAGTTATGTTATGAGTTATAATCCAGATTATACCATTGGTATATGGTGTGGATATGATGATAATCGTTTATTAACCCATGATAAATTAAGTTATAGCAAGAAGATTTACCAACATTTAGTTAATACTCTTTATCCCCTTAAAAGTGATACGTGGTATGAACAAAGTAGTGGTCTTAAAGAGTATAAATTCAAGGTGGAAAAGATGAAAAACCACGATGATTTTTGCATCTTTTGGCAAAAAAATTAAATTTTTTTTAATAAAAATCATTGCTTAACAAATTGTTCTATGAGCCTTTATTCATCAACTATTAACGTATTTTAACGCATATTTTAAAACTTCGATAACCCCTGTTCAAACCAAATATGGACTTGCATGATTTTTAGATGTTTGTTAAAATAGATAGCGAACTGAGGTGATAAGATGAATTTTATCGAAAGAAACACAAAGAAAATTGCACTAGCTTTATTTATCGCAACAGCTCTAACTGCTGTTTCTACTGTATATGCTGCTTCAACTGATAACGGATGGCACGATGGTGTTTATTACGTTGATGGAGAAGTAAAAACCGAATGGTTATTTGAAGAAGATGGACCAATTTATTACTTAGACGAGAATGGTCGTGCTGTAACAGGTTGGAAAACTATCAACGATAGCACTTACTATTTCAATGCAAATGGTGAACGTGTTAGTGGACAAATGGTAATCGATGGTTACCAATACTCATTCCAAGAAAATGGAAAATTATTAATTGGTTGGCAAGAAGATCATACATGTTTCTATAACCGCTTTGGAGTTAAGGTTATTGGTGAATATGAAATTGATGGTCAATCATACTACTTTGATGAAACTGGTAAAGTATGTACTGGTTTAGTTGAAGTTAATGGTAAACAACGTCTATATTCAGAAGATGGAGTTCTAATGAATGGATGGCAAACAATCGAAGATAGTAAATACTACTTTGATAAAGATGGAAATATGACAACTGGTTGGCTAAAATTAGATGATGCTAAATACTACTTCAACAAAAAAGGGGTTATGCAAACTGGATGGAAAACAATTGATGGTACTAAGTACTACTTTGATAAGAAATCTGGAAAAATGGCTACTGGTAAAACTAAAATCTCTGGTACAACTTATAACTTTGCTAAAGATGGTTCATTCAAAACAGGATGGCAAAAAAATAGTGATGGTAAGATTATGTACTACAATGACAAAGGTACAGCCTTAAAAGGTTGGCAAACAATTGATGGTAAAAAATATTACTTTGATAAAAAAGGATATGCTTATGTTAACCGTAACTATGATGGATACAAATTTAATAGCAAAGGTGTAGCTACTAAAATCCAAAGTAGTTCAAATAAAGTAACTTATTCTGGTGGTAACTTAAATCCTTCAGGAAATAAGAGTAATTCATCAGCTGCTAATTATGCTTTAAACTTTGTTGGTTATCGTTATGTATGGGGAGGTTCTTCTCCATATGCTGGATTTGACTGTTCAGGTTTAGTTTATTACTGTTACCGTAGTGTTGGTATTAATGTACCACGTAGTGGTTATTCTCAAGCTTACATGGGAAAAGCTGTTTCATACAACAATATGAAAGCTGGAGATGTTATTATTTGGAATAATGGTGAACACGTTTCAATCTATATTGGAAATGGACAAATGGTTCATGCTGCTAATCCAAGACGTGGAGTAGAAGTTAATAGTGTAAGTAGATGGGCTTCATATGGTCAATCAATTACATCTATTCGTCGTCCATAGTCAAAAATCATCAATTTAAGAGAAATGTATCATGCATTTCTCTTTTTTTATGCTTATTTGCTCTTTTTAAGTTGTTTAAGCAATGTTTCATTTATCACACAACTATTTATGCAAAAAATTTAAAAGTGTCTTAAAACAAATAAAAACAAGGAAATAATTAATTCCTTGTTTTTATTAACTATTATAATTTAATAAATTGTTCGACATCAACTACAAAAATTGTGGCACCACCAACTTGAACTTCCAAAGGGGCACCTGCGAATCTACCCATATCATACCCTGTAGTTCCTGGAACAAATTCACTTCGACGTCGTGAAAATTCATTAATGATTTCAATCGCTCTTTCGACTCTATCACTTTGCGTACCAATCAATAATGTAACATTTCCACTACGTAAAAAACCACCGGTTGAAGCCATTCTTGTAACTTGATAGTCTTCTTTCGTAAGTGCTGTTGATAGTGCTCCACTATCATCCTTAGAAACAATCGCAATGATCAACTTCATAAGCACTCCTCCTTTTTTTAAATTATACCATAAAAATCTAAAAAGAAAAGAGGATTAAATCCTCTTAAACATTAAATCTAAAATGTAATACATCCCCATCTTGAACTACATAATCTTTACCTTCAAGACGTAATTTACCAGCTTCTTTAACTGCTTGTTCACTTCCATATTGATCAATATCTTCAAAAGCATAACATTCAGCTCTAATAAATCCTTTTTCAAAATCAGAGTGAATAACTCCCGCACATTGTGGAGCTAACATTCCTTTCTTGAAAGTCCATGCACGACATTCTTGAACTCCAGCGGTAATAAATGTACATAAATCTAAAGTTTCATAAGCAATCTTAATTAAAGAATCTAAACCACTTTCTTTAATTCCTAATTCTTCTAAGAAAGCCATCTTTTCTTCTCTATCTAACATTGATAATTCTTCTTCTAATTTAGCTGATACCGCAACAACTAAGTTTCCTTGTTTATCTGCATAATCTTTTACTTGCATAAAGTATTTATTAGCTTGTGGTTCTTGAATTTCTTCATCAGATAAGTTAGCTACATAAATCATTGGTTTTAACGTTAATAAGTTAAAGGCTTTAATTAAAGCTAATTCATCTTTAGTTAAATCTAAAGTACGAGCCATTTCTCCTGCTTCTAATACTTCTTTAATTCTTTTTAATAATTCAACTTCTTTAATAGCATCTTTATCTTTATTAGTAATTGCTTTACGTTCAATTTTACTTAAACGATTATCAACAGTTTGCACATCAGCCATAATTAATTCTAAGTTAATAATTTCAATATCTCTAATTGGATCTACACTTCCTTCAACATGGGTAATATCCATATCATCAAAACAACGTACAACATGACAAATCGCATCAGTTAAACGAATATTAGATAAGAATTGGTTCCCTAAACCTTCTCCTTTACTTGCTCCTTTAACTAATCCAGCAATATCAGTAAATTCAAAAGTAGTATAAATCGTTTTCTTAGTTTGAAAGATTTCAGCACAACGATCAACTCTTGCATCTGGTACTTCTACAACTCCAACATTAGGAGCAATCGTAGCAAACGGATAGTTTGCTGCTTCTACTTGTGATTTAGTAATTGCATTGAATAATGTTGATTTCCCAACATTTGGTAATCCTACAATCCCTGCGGTTAAAGCCATTTTTTATTCCTCACTCTCTGCTTTTTCAATCATTCTTTTTAATTTCTTTTCAAATTCTGTTCTAGGAAATAAGACTGAACTTCCACATCCTAAACATTTAATTCGAATATCTGCTCCCATTCGAATAATTCGCCAATGTTTTGATTTATGACATGGATGTTCTTTTTTCATTTCCACAATATCATTTAAACCATAATTGATTTTTTCCATAATTTTTTACCTATTTCATCTTTTTTTCATATGATTCAATAGTATTTTCCATTAACATTGCAATTGTCATTGGTCCTACTCCTTTAGGTACCGGTGTAATATATGAAGCATGTTCAACAACATCATCAAAATCAACATCGCCACATAGTTTATTATTTTCATCACGGTTAATTCCAACATCAATTACTACCGCCCCATCTTTAATCCAATCAGAATTAATATAACGAGCTTTTCCAATCGCTGCCACAACAATATCCCCACGTTTACAAACTTCTTGAATATTAGCGGTACGTGAATGACAAACAGTAACTGTCGCATTCGCATTCATTAATAATTGTGCAACTGGTTTACCAACAATATTACTACGTCCAATTACTACTGCTTCTTTTCCACTTAAATCTTTCATGCCAATACTTTCTAAAATACGCATAATTCCTTTTGGTGTACAAGCAACAAAAGTATCTTCTTGTAACATTAATTGTCCAACATTAAATGGATGAAAACCATCAACATCTTTACTTGGATCAATTGCATGAACAATTTTATGTTCATCCATATGTTTAGGTAATGGTAATTGGACTAAAATCCCATCAACTTCATCATCATGATTTAATTCATCAATTAATTTTAATAATTCAGCTTCACTTGTATTTTCATCTAAACGAACCATATCATTAGCCATTCCAATTTCTAAACAAGCTTTTTCTTTACCACTTACATATGACAATGATGCTGGATTATTTCCAACTAAAATAACTACTAATTTTGGTAATCTTTGCCCACTAGCTTTAATCGCTTCAACTTTCATTTTTAAGTCAGCTTTTACTTTAGCGGCAATTTCACTTCCATATACAACTGTTCCCATTTACATTTCCTCGCTATCTAATATAATTGTCACTGGTCCATCATTTAATAAAGAGACTTTCATATCAGCTTGAAAGATTCCACATTCAACATGTAACCCTTGAGCTCTTAAACACTCATTAAATTTTTCATATGCTAATTTAGCTTCGTTTGCTTTCATTGCTTTCACAAATGAAGGTCGACGTCCTTTCTTACAATCAGCATATAATGTAAATTGTGATATTGATAAGATACTTCCTTGAATATCTTGAATACCTAAGTTCATCTTACCTTCACTATCTTCAAAAATCCTTAACTGAGCACATTTATTTGCTAGTTTGTTGATTTCTTCATCACTATCTCCTTCTTGCATTCCCACAAGTAGTAAATATCCTTGATCGATTTGTCCACAAACTTTACCTTCAACTTCGACTTTAGCCCATTTTACTCTTTGTAATACTACGCGCATAATATCACCTATTGAGTTAAGATTTCAATTCCTTTTTCGGTTACTAAAATAGTATGTTCCCATTGAGCTGATAATTTACCATCTTTTGTATAAGCTGTCCATCCATTATCTTTATCGATATATAAATGGTAATCTCCTTGATTAATCATCGGTTCAATCGTAAAAACCATTCCTGGAGCTAATACCATTCCGGTACCAGCTTTTCCATAATGTGAAATCATTGGTTCTTCATGGAATTCTTTACCAACTCCATGCCCAGCAAAATCAACTACTACACTATATCCATTTTTAGTAGCATGTTCATAAATAGCTGCCCCAATATCACCAACTTGTCCCCAAGGTTTAACCGCAGCAATTCCAATTTCTAAACATTCTTTCGTAACTTCTACTAAACGTTTAGCTTCTTCACTAACTTCACCAATCATAAACATTCGTGAAGCATCAGAATAATATCCATGATAAATAGTAGAAACATCTACATTAACGATATCTCCTTCTTTTAAGATTACATCTTCACTAGGAATCCCATGACATACTTCATCATTAACTGAAGTACAACAACTCTTAGGAAATCCTTCATAGTTTAATGGGGCTGGAATTGCTCCATGTGATTTAGTATAGTCATATACTAATTGATCAACTTCCGCCGTACTCATACCTGCTTTAATATGTTTCGCAACATGATCTAAAGCACCAGTATTAATTAAACCACTTTTTCTAATACCTTCTATATCTTTTTGATTTTTAATTAAATTACGAGAAGGAACTTTCTTTCTACGTAACTTTAACTCAATTAATTTTTTATCAAATTCTTCGTGGCATTGTTTATATTTCTTTTTACTACCACACCAACAAAGCGAATTACGTCCTAATTCCATAAAAAACACCTTCTTCCCACGATATAGTATAACACAAAGCCCAAATTTATGATAGAATAATTTAAAAGGGGGAATCGCTTATGTCTAAATTTATAGCTCATTTAAATACGATTAATAATCACAAGTTTCTAGTTACTAAATTATTATTTAAATGTGGTTTATACCAACAAGGTATCTTACATGATTTATCTAAATATCATCCCATTGAATTTTTTGCCGGAGTTAAATATTACCAAGGTTATCGCTCACCTATCAATTATGAAAAAGAAATCAAAGGTTATTCTTTAGGATGGCTACATCATAAAGGACGTAATAAACATCATTGGGAGTATTGGTTAGATAATGCTAACAGTGATGATCAAGGTTGTGTTAAAGCAGTAGAAATGCCCGTTATTTATGTTGTTGAAATGGCTTGTGATCGTATTGCTGCTAGTATGAATTATGAAAAAGAAAAATATAGTGATGCTAGTGCCTTAAATTACTTCTTAAATAGTTATGATAATGTTTTAATGGCACCAAAAACTAAAAAACTATTATTGCATATTTTAACTTATCTAAAAGATAATGGTTTAGATGCTACTATTCTCCATATAAGAAAACGTATCCTAAAAAATCTTTAGGATACGTTTTTTCTCTCTTAAGTATTATTA
>CAZQJH010000080.1:0-7454 GCA_964593515.1 uncultured Erysipelotrichaceae bacterium | reverse complement strand
GATATATATTTAAGAAAGGATAAAATATGAAACGTTTTATAATTGATTTTATCTTGATTTATTTAATTATTCATATTGCTATTTCTTATAAACAACAAAGTGAAATAATGCCTAATATGCAAGTTAATGAAGTTAAAGAAACTAATATAGCTTCATTATTAGCTAGTGAGTGTAGTGAAGGAATTTGTTATTTCACTATAAAGTGTATGGATTTATTTCAAGCAACTTATTCACTGTTATCATATAGTAATTCTTAAAGATATATGATATAATTCACTAGAATTTTCGGAGGTGTTTTTTATGAAAGTTATCTTTATTGGAACTCCTGATATTGCAAGAGTAATGTTAGAAGCTTTAATTGAGAATTATGATGTGGTAAGAGTTATATCACAACCAGATAAAAGAGTAGGAAGAAAAAAAGAAATTCAATTTTCTAGTGTAAAACAATGTGCAATAGATCATAATATTGAAGTATTACAACCTAATTCGATTAAAGAATTAAGTGATCAATTAGCTTTATTTGATGTTGATTTAATTGTAACATGTGCCTATGGACAAAAAATTCCAAGTGCTATTTTAGAAAAACCTAAATTTGGTAGTATTAATGTTCATGCGTCATTATTACCAAAATTACGTGGTGGAGCACCTATTCACTATGCTATTATGCAAGGACATGAAGAAAGTGGTATTTCAATTATGCGTATGATTGATCGAATGGATGCTGGAGATGTTATGTCGCAAGTTAAAGTTAAGATTGAAAAAGAAGATACAACGGGTACTTTATATGATAAATTAGCCCAAGCTGGAGCTAAATTATTAATTGAATCATGTAAAGATATTTTTGCTGGTAATGCTTGTTTTGTACCTCAAGATGAAGCTTTAGCTACTTATGCACCAACTATTAAAAAAGAAGATGAATTTATTTCATTTAAACGTAATGTAATTGAAGTATATAACCATATTCGTGGTTTAATTCCTAATCCAACTGGATATACATTAGTTGATGATAAAAAAGTTAAATTACATAAAGTAGATTATGTTTTAAAAGATCATCATGATGAATTAGGATTAATTAAATCTTTAGAAAAAGATGGATATCATATTGCCTGTGAAGGTGGTTATATTATTCTTTCACAATTACAATTAGAAGGAAAAAAAGCTATGGATGCGAAAAGTTTTGCTAGTGGTAGTGGAAAGGATTGGATTGGTAAGTATTTTGCTTAAAAATTCTTTACTATCATTATGTATTTTTGATATAATATTTTAGTTAGGAGAGATGATATATGGACCAAAAGAATATTCGAAATTTTTCAATTATAGCCCATATTGACCATGGAAAATCAACATTAGCTGACCGTATTTTAGAATTGACGCAAACTGTTGAACAACGTGAGATGAAGGCTCAATTATTGGATTCAATGGATTTAGAAAGAGAACGTGGAATTACAATTAAATTAAATGCTGTACAATTAAAATATCATGCTAAAGATGGTGAAGACTATATTTTCCATTTAATTGATACTCCCGGACATGTCGATTTTACATATGAAGTATCACGTAGTTTAGCTGCTTGTGAAGGAGCTGTATTAGTAGTTGATGCAGCCCAAGGAATTGAAGCTCAAACTTTAGCTAATGTTTATTTAGCCTTAGATAATGATTTAGAAATTATTCCGGTTATTAATAAGATTGATTTACCAAGTGCTCAACCTGAAGTTGTTAAAGATGAGATTGAAAATGTGATTGGTTTAGATGCTTCAATTGCACCAATGATTAGTGCTAAAAGTGGTTTAAATGTCGAAGATGTATTAGAAAGAATTGTTGAATTTGTACCAGCACCACAAGGTGATCCTAATGCACCATTACAAGCATTAGTATTTGACTCAATTTATGATGCTTATCGTGGAGTTATTGCTTATGTTAGTGTTAAACAAGGATCATTAAAAGTTGGTGATAAAATTCGTTTTATGGCTACTAATGCCGAATATGAAGTTATTGAATGTGGAGTTAGAACACCTAAAGAAGTTAAAAAAGATAGTTTAAGTTGTGGTGAAGTAGGATGGGTTGCGGCCTCAATTAAATCAATTAAAGATGTTAGAGTTGGGGATACCATTACTAATGCTTTAAATCCAGCTAGTGAAGCCTTACATGGATATCGTGAATTAAATCCAATGGTTTATTGTGGTTTATATCCAATCGATAGTTCTAAGTATAATGATCTACGTGATGCATTAGAAAAATTACAATTAAATGATGCTTCACTTCAATTTGAAGCCGAAACATCACAAGCTTTAGGATTTGGATTTAGATGTGGTTTCTTAGGTTTATTACATATGGATGTTATTCAAGAACGTATTGAACGAGAATATCGCATTGATATTATTGCTACTGCACCTAGTGTTATTTATCATGCTTATTTAACTGATGGAACGATGATGAGTATTGATAATCCTAGTATGTTACCTGATGTACAAAAGATTGATCATGTTGAAGAACCATTTGTTAAAGCTAGTATTATGACCCCAAAAGATTATATCGGTCCAATTATGGAATTATGTCAAAAGAAACGTGGTAATTTCATTGATATGGAATATATTGATGATTCACGAATGACTTTAATTTATGAATTACCTTTAGGAGAAATTGTATATGATTTCTTTGATAAATTGAAATCATGTAGTAAAGGTTATGCTTCATTTGATTATGAATTAATTGGCTATCAAACTAATAAATTATCAAAAATGGATATTTTATTAAATGGTGAAATTGTCGATGCTTTAAGTAGTATTGTTCATCGTGATTTTGCTTATCCACGTGGAAGAGCTATTTGTGAAAAATTAAAGAAATTAATTCCTAAACAACAATTTGAAATTCCAATTCAAGCAGCCATTAATGGTAAAATTATTGCGCGTGCTGATATTAAAGCTTTACGTAAAAATGTCTTAGCTAAATGTTATGGTGGGGATATTTCACGTAAAAAGAAATTGTTAGAAAAACAAAAAGAAGGTAAAAAACGTATGAAAGCTGTTGGTAGTGTTGAAGTACCACAAGAAGCATTCATGGCTGTTTTATCAATGGAAGAAGATAACTAAATTATTTAGACAAAAATTATTCATTTTTGAAATGATTTTTGTCTTTTTTTAGTTTTTTACCATTTTTTTCCGCTAAAAAAATATATACTTAAAAAATTACATGTAGTATAATATTAAAGAAATGGGGTATTATATGAAAAAAATCATCAACATACTATTAGTACTAATCTTATTTATTGCTAATATCGATATAACCTTCGCTAAAGTAGATAACGAAGATATATTACTTTCACGAAGTGATACGAATAAAGAATTTATCGCTCTTGATATGGATGGAAATGTTACTTATCAAGTCGTTGAAGACTATGAAGAATTAATTGAAGATAAAACATTTAAGGTTGAAATTACTTTTGATAATCAGACAAGTAGCAAAACTCTTAAAGCTAATGAGTTAACTTCTTATTTGTCTTTATGTAAGACACCATTTAATCAAGTAGAAGTATATGGTAGTAGTAGTGGTGAACTTAAAGCTAGTGATCAAGTTAGTGTTGTACGTTTTAAAAAATTAAATGATATCATTAAATATAAAGAAGAAGGAACTAATATTGATGGATATACAAGTGGAGTAGCAGCTGCTGATGGTGCTTACTTAGGAATGGTTAATGGTAAGGTTCGTTTTAAATTAGCTGGTGTAGTTGGATTAGTTGATCCAAGTTATGTAGAAATACTACCTTATAATACTAAACTTAATATTAGTTATTATAAATTTTATAATGATGAATTATTTCATTATGTATCAAATGATATTAATGCTAGTAAAGCAGCTAGTGCTCAATGGATTGGTAGTGCACCTAGTTATATTAAAGAAGATAAAAAATATTATAGTTATGATGGACATTATTTCTATGAAGATTATGCTACAATGATTAATGATTATCTAAATGGTACTTATGAACATAGTATTAATCCTAATAATCCTTATTATGCTTATTATCAATATGTTTCACTTCGTCAAAGCAGTCCTTTTAGTGCTGAAGATTATAATGAACGTATTTCTGCTGGAGCAGGTAAAAGCAGTAAATTGTATGATACAGGTAAATATTTCGATGAAATTAAAGAATATGGGGTTAATGGAGCTATTGCTTTAGCTATTGCGATTAATGAAAGTGGATGGGGGAATAGTTCAATTGCTAAAGAAAAAAATAATATTTTTGGCTTAAATGCAGTTGATGCTTCACCGGGTACTAGTGCTGATCGTTATGCAACCGTCGAAGATTGTATTAAAGATTTTGCGAAAAATTGGATGTCTTCACGCTATTTATCACCATTAAATGTAAATTATTATGGTCCACATTTAGGTGATAAACAAAGTGGTATGAATGTTAAATATTCTTCTGATCCTTATTGGGGTGAAAAAGCTGCTGCTCATTGTAATTATTTAGATTATATTGCAGGATATAAAGATTATCAAATGGTTGCGGTTGATAGTGGAGTAGAAAAACATTATGTATATGCTAATCCTTCAACTAATTCTAGTTATTTATATCGAAATGGTAATTATAGTGGTCAAATTATTAAACAATTTCCTTTTACCGTAATTGAACGAATTGTTAATGATGAAGGTATTTGGTATAAGGTTTTAAGTGATGGGGTTGTGAAAAAAGATCATAGTGGTTTAGATACTACTTATCCTGGTTTATATCATCAATCTTATTGTTATGGATATGTAAAAGCTAGTGATAGTATTAAAGTAGTTAATAAAGGTCTTTCTACCTTAAATAAACCTTCATATTTTACTGATTTAAATCGTAAAGAATGGTATTATGGAGTAGTTTCTAATATGACGACTAGAGGATTTATGAGTGGTGTTGCTAATAAGCAATTTGCTCCTAATAGTAATATGTCTAGAGCGATGGTTATTACAACGATTCATAATATGGAACAATATCCTTCTATGATTGAACCTTATCGTTTTGATGATGTTAAAGATGGTTTATGGTATAGTGAAGCTATTAGTTGGGGTGCTGGAATGAAGATTATCAGTGGTTCTAAAGGTAAGTTTAAACCTGATGATAATATTTCACGGCAAGATTTAGCCGTTATATTACGAAATTATGTTTTAAGTAAAGGAATTAAGGTAGAAGCTAAAGCTGATTTAAGTGGTTTTGATGATTATCAAAAGATTGATGATTATGCATTAAGTGCGATAAAATGGGCTAATGCTAATAATATAATTACTGGAAGTAATAATAAAATTAATCCTAAAGCAAATGCAACTAGAGCAGAATGTTGTAAGATGTTATGGATGACTTATGAATTAATTCAAAGAGAATCTTAAATGATTCTCTTTGTTATGTTATAATGAAAATGAATGGAGGAATTTAAAATGGAAAAATATTATAAATTACAAAATGGTAGTGATGTTCGTGGAGTAGCTATGGAAGGAGTAGCTGGAGAAGAAGTTAATTTAACTAGTGAAATTGCTTATTATATCAGTGCTAGTTTTGTAGAATTTATTAAAAATAAAACTAATAAAGCAGTTGATGAATTATATATTTCTGTTGGTCATGATTCACGTTTATCAGCACCAACTTTAAAACAAGCAGTATTGCAAGGGATTAAAGATAGTGGAGCACATGCAATTGATTGTGGTTTAGCATCAACACCTTCAATGTTTATGTCTTGTGTTTTAGAACCATTAATGTATGATGGAGCAATGATGATTACTGCAAGTCATTTACCATTCAATCGTAATGGAATTAAGTTCTTTGCGAAAAGTGGTGGTTTAGAAAAAGAAGATATTAAAACATTATTAACAAGTGCTAGTCAATTAGATGGTAAAAGCTTAAATAATGCTCAATTTGACGTAATTACATGTGATTTAATTAAATACTATAGTGCTAATTTAAGAAATATTATTTGTAAAGAAACAAATAGTTTAGAACAAGATTTACCTTTAAAAGGATTACATATTGTGGTTGATGCTTCAAATGGAGCAGGAGGTTTCTTTGCTACAGAAGTATTAGCTAAATTAGGAGCTGATATTAGTGGAAGTATTAACTTAGAACCAGATGGAACTTTCCCTAATCATGTACCAAATCCTGAAAATAAACAAGCAATGGAAGCTATTAAACAAGCTACATTAGCTAATCATGCTGATTTAGGAATTATCTTTGATACTGATGTTGACCGTGCTGCTAGTGTATTTGCTAATGGTAAAGAAATTAATAAGAATGCTTTAATTGCTTTTATGGGAATTATGGTTGCTAGAAGTAATCCAAATAGTATCGTGGTAACTGATTCAGTTACTAGTGATCACTTAACTAAATTCTTAGAAGATAAATTAAACTTAGTACATCATCGTTTTAAACGTGGTTATCGTAATGTTATTAACGAATCAATTCGTTTAAATGAAGAAGGTAAAACTAGTTGTTTAGCGATTGAAACTAGTGGTCATGGAGCTTTAAAAGAAAATTATTTCTTAGATGATGGAGCTTATATGAGTGTTAAAATGGTATGTGAATTAGTACGTTGTCGTAAAGAAAATGTTACAATGGAATCATTAATTGCTGATTTAGTTGAAGCTAAAGAAGCTAGTGAATATCGTTTTACGATTAATAGTGATGATTTTAAAACTTATGGACAACAAGTTTTAAGTGATTTTGAAGCTTTTGTTGCTGAAGTTGAAGCATTTGAAGTAGTTAAACCTAACTATGAAGGAGTTAGAGTTCGTATTAATAGTGAACATGCTCATGGATGGTTGTTATTAAGAATGTCATTACATGATCCTATTCTTCCAATGAATATTGAATGTGATGAAGAAGGTGGTTTACAAGCAGTTGTAGATATGATTAAACCTTTCTTTAGTTCTTATGAACTTTTAGATATTACTTGTCTTAAATAGGTTAAAAAACGCGATTATTCGCGTTTTTTAGTAGGAGGAACTTTATGAATGATAAACTATTAAGGATTAATACTAATAAACGTGATGATACTTATGCTGATAACTATAATTATCCTTATGAAGCAGTTGGTTATGATGTATTAAAAAGAATTATTGATGCTAATTGGGTTGATAAAGATGATATTTTAGTTGATTGTGGTTGTGGTTTAGGTCGCGTATGTTTTGTTTTTAGTTATTATTATAAATGTAAATGCATCGGTATTGAATTAATTAAGAAGTTTTATCTGGAAGCATGTAATAATTTAAAACAATATCCTTATCAAAATGATATAAGTTTTGTGAATAGTGATATTTTATGTTATGAACTAAAAGATGAAACATGTTTTTTCTTCTTTAATCCTTTTTCGCATATTATTTTGGTACAGTTTTTAAATAAAATAATAACTTCCTATGAAGAAAATCCACGTGATATTAAATTAATATTTTATTATCCTTCTAATGATTATTTAAATGTTTTGAAT
>CAZQJH010000079.1:2817-7826 GCA_964593515.1 uncultured Erysipelotrichaceae bacterium | reverse complement strand
GATTATAACTATATAGACAACTACAACCTATTTCCCATTCATATTCACTATTATTTAGAAATAATAAGTCGTAAAACTTAACATCTTTATAGTAATATTTAGCACATATCTCAGGAATAAAATAAACTAATTCACAAGCTAAATTACGATCAATAATGGTTCTAACCATAATATCATATACTGTATCAATATCAAATTGATGAAAACATTTTTCTAAAAGAGGCATTGTTTTTAAAACTAATTGATTTATTTTCTCTTTACTATGTGGATATTCTTGATAAGTCCATGCTTCTTGTGTAAAGAAGAAATACTGTTTTTCTACCCAATCATTTTTATCCGTTTTAATATCTAATTGTTTTAATAAGAACATAGCTAATGAAGTTGATTCTTGTTGGTTAATAAAAACCTTTGCTTTTAATTTACCTTTTTGTGATAAGACCATTACTTTCACAAAACATGTTCGATGATTACCTAGATATTTAGGTAAATATTGATTAATGAATGGAAAATAGTTATCAATACCACTATTTTTCTTTCCAATCGAAAATACATCACTAGCAAAACTGTGATAAACATGATTTTCTTTTAAATTAACTTTTATTTTAGTTGTACTAGTATTTTGTAAAGCTAATAAATATAGTGATAAAATACGATCATAAAAGCTTTTACTAGCAGTAATAATCGCATCACTAAAACTTTTATCTACTGCACTAATTAATTCATTTATTCCTTTATTTAATAAACGATGTTCCATTGTAAATTGAATTTGAATAATCCCATCTTCATAAGATATAATCTTAGCTTTAACTAAAATATTTCCTAAGGCATGATTATAAACAAAACCATCACTGTAAACAACCCCTACATTACATAAACCTTGTAGTGTCTTATAAACTAATCGCGTTTTAACTTGATATTGTTCTTCGCTAATTACTTGATTTTTTTTATTAAATAACATAACATCACATCCTATATACTATTATAACTTATTTTAAGCCCAATTAACACAAAAATACCTTGCTTTTTAATTTTTGTAGGAGTATAATTATATAGCAATCAAATTTTGACTCCTTAGCTCAGTTGGCAGAGCAACTGACTCTTAATCAGTGGGTCTAGGGTTCGAATCCCTAAGGAGTCACCACTTAATCTATTAAAGCTATCGATTATTCGATAGCTTTTTTTATATAAAAAAAGTAGAATTACTTCTACTTTTAACGAATAAAATGGGTATATTTACCTTTTTCTTTATGCGGTAATCCATATGCTTCTTTACCTAAAGCAATACTTTTAATTAAGAAAGACATATTACGAGCTAAAGTACGCATTGTTTGTTTACCTTCTTCATCTAATGTTGCTTCACCTATAGTACGACCATGAATACTATTCCAGTATTGACTAGATGCAATTGGCATTGAAGAAATCGTAAAGTATTTATTTAATTCATCAAATGTTGATGAACATCCTCCTCTTCTGGCACATACCACACTAGCTCCTACTTTCATCGATTTATCAAAATTAGTACTATAGAATAAACGATCTAAACAAGCAATTAATGTTGCATTAGCACTTGCATAATAAACTGGACTAGCTACAATTAAACCATCACTAGCTTCAAATTTCGCAGCTAAATCATTCACTACATCATCGATAACACACTTTCCTAATTCACTACACTTACCACAAGCTAAACATCCTCTGATTGCTAAATGACCTACTTGCACTACTTCAAATTCAATTCCTTGCTCTTCAAAGATTGCTTTCATTTCATTTAAAGCAATACTAGTATTTCCATTAACGCGTGGACTTCCATTTAAGGCTAGTACTTTCATATTAAAGAGCCTCACCAACTAAATCATAAGTTTTTGCTTCAACAATACGCACATCCACAAAACTTCCTAATTCTAGTTGTTTATCACTTGCGAAAATAACATATCCATCGACTTCATCTGGAGCACTCATTTTACTACGACCACGATATAAGCCACTCATTCCATCTTTAGATTCAACTAATACTTCTAATGTCTTACCAACTAATTTTTCATGGTTAGCTAATGAAATTTCACTTTGTAATTTCATTAAACGATCTAAACGTTCTTGTTTTACTTCTTCACTTACATCTTGAACAAAATCATAAGCTACTGTATCTTCTTCTGGTGAATAAGTAAATGCTCCCATACGGTCCCATTTAACTTCATCCACAAAATTGTATAACTCTTCAAATTCAGCTTCACTTTCACTTGGGAAACCTACAATATAAGTTGTACGTAAAGTTGGCATCTCAAATGTATGACGAATCTTATCAACTAAACGTAAAACATCTTCTTTACTTCCACGACGATTCATTTTCGTTAATAAACGATTATTAGCATGTTGCATTGGAATATCAAAATAAGGAATAACTCTTTCTAACTTAGCCATACCTTCAATTAATTCATCACTAATTTCATCAGGATACATATATAAAACTCTAATCCAATGGAATTCTTCAATCTTATGAATTTCTTGTAGTAAAGCTAATAATGTAGTAGGTTTTTCTAACTCACTTCCGTATTTAGTTGTATCTTGAGCAATTAATACTAACTCTTTAACACCACTTGCTGCTAAACGTTTAGCTTCTTCAACTAATTGATCAATTGGATAAGTTACATGATCCCCTCTAATTAACGGAATTGCACAATAAGTACAACAATTACTACAACCTTCAGCTATTTTTAAATATGCACTCCATGGTTTACTAGATAAAACACGTTCACTTTTACCATAAGGTACATCCATCTTTTCTTGTAATAAATCAGCTAAAATTTCATTCATTTTACTGTATTCATCAATTTTAATAATCGCATCAATTTCATCAATTTCACTTTCTAATACTTCTTTATAACGTTGAGCCATACATCCAACTACAATTAAGTATTTTAAGTTTCTTTCTTTATATTTCGCAATTTCAAAAATAGTATCAATTGCTTCTTCTTTAGCTGGTTGAATAAATCCACAAGTATTAATGATAATAGCTTGAGCTTGAGATAAGTTAGTTACAATTTCATGTCCCCCACTTCTAAGCATTCCCATAATATTTTCACTATCAACTTGATTCTTAACACAACCTAAAGATATCATTCCAATTTTCATAAGTATCTCTCCTTTTGAACTTATCTATTATAATTCATTAATGGCTTTTTGCATACGACAAATTGCTTTTTCCACAACACTACTAGGACAAGCTAAATTCAAACGAATAAAACCTTCTCCTCCATCAAAGAACATATCACCCATATTACATTTAATACCTACTTTTTCTTCTATAAATGTTTTTAATTCTTCTTTATCTAAATTTAATCCACGACAATCTAACCAAGCTAAATATGTTGCTTGCATTGGAATTAACTTAACATACGGATGATCTAATGGAAAAGCTTTAGCTAGCAAAGAAATATTATTTTCTAAATAAGCTAACATTCCATCTAACCATTCATTACCATAACGATAAGCACTCTCACATGCATGTAAAGCCATCACATTTAATCCATGGAATCCACTTAAATCTAATTGCTTTTTAAATTTATTACGTAATTCTTCATTTTCAATAATAATATTAGATACTTGTAAACCAGCTAAATTAAATGTTTTACTTGGTGAAGTACAAGTAATCATATTTTGAGCATATGCTTTATTTATGGTTGCACTCATTACATGTTGATGATTAAATAACTCAAAATCCATATGAATTTCATCCGAAATCACTAAAACATTATACTTATTACAAATATTTAATAAGGTTTCTAATTCTTCATATGTATATTCTTTTCCAAGTGGATTATGTGGTGAACATAAGATAAATACTTTCACATCATTATCTTTTATCTTTTGTTCAAAATCATTATAATCAACACGATATTCTCCATCTTCTAAAATCATTTC
Organism: uncultured Erysipelotrichaceae bacterium; assembly: GCA_964593515.1. Taxonomy (GTDB): domain Bacteria; phylum Bacillota_I; class Bacilli_A; order Erysipelotrichales; family Erysipelotrichaceae; genus JAXJYR01. Next base: position 3,908 of record CAZQJH010000079.1, on the reverse strand, counting down.
ACTTTTCACAATACTACGATTCAACATTGTTGTCGTATTCACAAAGGGATGGTAAATCGGTGTTGTTACAATAACTTTATCACCTTCATTAGTAAATGCTTGTAAGGCATGATTAATTGCGAAAACAATCCCGGGAGTTTGCACAATCCATGCTTTTTCAATTTCATAATGATGACGATTCTTCATCCACCCAACAACTGCATCTAAATAACCATCACTAACATCACTATATCCATAAATCCCATGTTGTGCACATCTTGTAAGTGCCTCAACAACTTCATCACAAGTTCTAAAATCCATATCCGCAACCCACATTGGAATAATATCTTTATCTTTAACTACATCATATTTAATTGACAATGTATCATTACGATCAATAACTTGATCAAAAAAATCTTTATTATACTTCATAATCAATACCTCACTTCTATAAAAGTATAACACACTTTTCCGAATAACGAAAACAACATTTACATATACTAATCCCGGAGGTAATCTTATGAAAATACTAAATATTATCTGTTTAACCCTAGTAATCATCGGATCACTTAACTGGGGTCTTATCGGACTATTCAATCTTAACCTAGTCGATCTACTATTCGGTGTAAAATCCATTATATCAACAATCATCTACATCTTAGTAGGTCTAGCAGGTATCTACTCAATCTATTTCTATTCATTAGTCAATGAAGACTAAATAAAAAAATCTACATAACGTAGATTTTTTACATAACATTCAAAATAACACAACTCTAAAACCAACACTACCATCGCCATCATCACTAACATGTACATTTAACATTCAAAATAACACAACTCTAAAACATCAAGTCGATCATATCTTACCACAATCACGTACATTTAACATTCAAAATAACACAACTCTAAAACCAGGGTCTAAACCAGTTGTTTCGACGTCGAGTACATTTAACATTCAAAATAACACAACTCTAAAACAAATATACAGCATTAAAAGTTGCTGAAACAGTACATTTAACATTCAAAATAACACAACTCTAAAACTGGAATGGCATACAAGACGATGCTAAGACAGTACATTTAACATTCAAAATAACACAACTCTAAAACCG
>CAZQJH010000079.1:0-2717 GCA_964593515.1 uncultured Erysipelotrichaceae bacterium | reverse complement strand
GTACATTTAACATTCAAAATAACACAACTCTAAAACCGACGAAGAGGTCAAGGATGTAACTGAATGGTACATTTAACATTCAAAATAACACAACTCTAAAACCTGATTGTCAGTCATATCCTCACTCCTTTCGTACATTTAACATTCAAAATAACACAACTCTAAAACTGAAACTAGAAGTGCTAACTGGATTAGTATGTACATTTAACATTCAAAATAACACAACTCTAAAACGCAATGCGTTCTCGATTTCTTTTACTTGTTGTACATTTAACATTCAAAATAACACAACTCTAAAACGAAGTTGTCCTTCAAATAAGCTCCACATTTGTACATTTAACATTCAAAATAACACAACTCTAAAACTACACTATTATTATAGCAAAAGGGGCGGATGTACATTTAACATTCAAAATAACACAACTCTAAAACCAGTCGTTTTAGTAGATTATATTCAAATCCGTACATTTAACATTCAAAATAACACAACTCTAAAACTTTGTAATGTACCATCAGTACATACCTTAAGTACATTTAACATTCAAAATAACACAACTCTAAAACCTCGAATACCATAACCAGTCCTTATTTGTTGTACATTTAACATTCAAAATAACACAACTCTAAAACATTTCAACAAAATCTAATAAAGCATTTTTTGTACATTTAACATTCAAAATAACACAACTCTAAAACATCAAGCTAGAATTAAAAGGCTTGCTGAAAGTACATTTAACATTCAAAATAACACAACTCTAAAACCCATCTCTTTTGCTTCCGTTTCAGGTTCTTGTACATTTAACATTCAAAATAACACAACTCTAAAACCAAGTGTTAGAGCAAAGAAGTGATACTTTAGTACATTTAACATTCAAAATAACACAACTCTAAAACCGATTGTTACTGATTGAGTTGTGGTTACTTGTACATTTAACATTCAAAATAACACAACTCTAAAACCAATTCCTGTAGTGATTGCTACTGATAAACGTACATTTAACATTCAAAATAACACAACTCTAAAACCGAAATTCGCTGTTGATGGTGCTGATGAAAGTACATTTAACATTCAAAATAACACAACTCTAAAACTGTCTAATCGCTCAAGCAATTTTACAAGCTGTACATTTAACATTCAAAATAACACAACTCTAAAACCAAACTGTTGAGTTTGGATATTGTTTATAAGTACATTTAACATTCAAAATAACACAACTCTAAAACTTTAGAGTGGTTTTATGGTAATACCGAGGAGTACATTTAACATTCAAAATAACACAACTCTAAAACGTTATTGGATTACGTTGCCTTTTCTTCATGGTACATTTAACATTCAAAATAACACAACTCTAAAACAAGCAACGTGAAGTTTCATTACATTATCAGTACATTTAACATTCAAAATAACACAACTCTAAAACCTAATTGCTTTTCCCATGATTTTCTTTCCTGTACATTTAACATTCAAAATAACACAACTCTAAAACCCATTCTCTGCTCTTCAAACGTTTCTTTCTGTACATTTAACATTCAAAATAACACAACTCTAAAACCTTTGTTTTCGTATTTGAATTTGTAAGTGAGTACATTTAACATTCAAAATAACACAACTCTAAAACGTTAGTAAACTTCAACAAATACGGTGATGGGTACATTTAACATTCAAAATAACACAACTCTAAAACCTATGTGAAGATTGCGTGGATGAACTATACGTACATTTAACATTCAAAATAACACAACTCTAAAACCGTATAAATCATATACTGTTGATTCTTTTAGTACATTTAACATTCAAAATAACACAACTCTAAAACGTTATTGGATTACGTTGCCTTTTCTTCATGGTACATTTAACATTCAAAATAACACAACTCTAAAACAAGCAACGTGAAGTTTCATTACATTATCAGTACATTTAACATTCAAAATAACACAACTCTAAAACCTAATTGCTTTTCCCATGATTTTCTTTCCTGTACATTTAACATTCAAAATAACACAACTCTAAAACCCATTCTCTGCTCTTCAAACGTTTCTTTCTGTACATTTAACATTCAAAATAACACAACTCTAAAACCTTTGTTTTCGTATTTGAATTTGTAAGTGAGTACATTTAACATTCAAAATAACACAACTCTAAAACGTTAGTAAACTTCAACAAATACGGTGATGGGTACATTTAACATTCAAAATAACACAACTCTAAAACTCAAGGGTTTAAACTCTACCTTAGGCTTGTGTACATTTAACATTCAAAATAACACAACTCTAAAACGGCACCACTTACTACAGTAAGCATTGTTTTGTACATTTAACATTCAAAATAACACAACTCTAAAACTGACTAATCAACACGATTATGACGAATTACGTACATTTAACATTCAAAATAACACAACTCTAAAACTATCCACAGAATAAGAAGTACCGTCGATTGGTACATTTAACATTCAAAATAACACAACTCTAAAACCTTCGTATTTTTCTTGGATTTCTTGTGGTAGTACATTTAACATTCAAAATAACACAACTCTAAAACCGTCCATTTGTAAGTTTGATAAAACTTGTTGTACATTTAACATTCAAAATAACACAACTCTAAAACAATCGTTTCTGCCATTTTCATTTCAGTTTTGTACATTTAACATTCAAAATAACACAACTCTAAAACTAACAAGCGATGGAGATATTATTTGTGATGGTACATTTAACAT
>CAZQJH010000078.1:0-7901 GCA_964593515.1 uncultured Erysipelotrichaceae bacterium | reverse complement strand
AGAGCCGAAGCTGCGAAGATGTTTGTACAATTATCTAACTTAATCAAAAAATAATCTTAAATAAATAAAAGGAGTTATTTCATGATGAAATAAACTCCTTTTTTTAAATAAAAAAAAGCCATGGGCTAATTACATGTAGCACCATGGTTTTTTAAAATGTCGACAGTATCAGCTAAAGTAGCTTCTTTAGAAGTGATACCTAAATCAGCTAAGAAAGTTTCATCAGCATCTTTGATATCAACAACCATAATAATATTAATATTAGTATTATCGAAACTAATATCGGCAACAATACCGCTAGTTTCATCACTAAGGGCAATAGCTTTTTTCACAATATCAATAACTTCTTGTTTATCTTCATCACTATAAGTTGATAAATCAATATTAAGGCTATTAGCATTAACATTTTTAGTAACAATTGCTTTAGAAACAATATTATTATCAGCATGTAATTCAATTTGTGTTGAACCACTAGATTCATTTATTTGACAAATACTAGAACTTTTAGCTGGGGTATTATTACTACAACCATTTAAAAGTAATAAACTACAAATTAATAGTAAACCTTTTTTCACTGTAATTCCTCCTAATTTATTAATATTATAACACAAAGTAGATGTTTTAGGGATTATGCTTGAGAAAAAATACAAAATATTGTATATTAACAATACGAGGTGATTGACTATGTTAGTAGATGGACATATGCATTTAGAATATGGTGAGTTAAGTGTTGATTACGTAATGGAATTTGTGAAACAAGGAGTAAAGATGGGACTTGATTGTATTCAAATTTTAGATCATACACATCGTTTTATTGAATTTCAACCAATTTATGAACGTTTAAAACACGCTTCGCCATATCAAAAAGAATGGTTAGAAAAGAAAGTATTAGAACCATTAAGTAAATATCATCATTTAATTGAAGAAGTAAAAGCAATGGATTTACCGATTGAAGTTAAATTTGGTTTAGAAGTATGTTATGCGCCAGAAGATAAAGAATTTTTAAGGGATATTTTAAGTCAATATCCATATGATTTTATTATCGGTAGTATTCATTCTATTGATGGCTTATTATATGATATGTCTGCTTTCTCAAAAGAAATTTTATGGGATAAATATCCTGTTGATGATATTTATCGTCGTTATTATGAGATTATGGCTGATATGATTGAAAGTGATTTGTTTACTCAAATTGGTCATCCAGATCAATTAAAATTATTTCATTATGAACCAAGTTATGATTTAATTCCAACTTATGAAAAATTAGCTAAGCTTGCGAAAGAACATGATGTATTTATGGAAAATAATACTGGTATTTATTATCGTTATCATCATGAAGATTTAGGAACTAATCAAGTTTTCTTAGATATATTAAAGAAATATGGAGTTAAAATTATGACGGCTAGTGATGCTCATCAAAGTGAACATGTTGGTTTATATATTAAAGAGGCTAGTTTACGATGAGTTTGTATTTTATAAGACATGGAGCTACTAGTTATAATCAAGAAGGACGAATTCAAGGACATATTGATATTGAATTAGCTGAATTAGGTATTAAACAAGCTTATGATCTACAAGATGAATTAAAAGATGTAAAGATTGATAAAATATACTGTAGTCCTCTTACAAGGGTTAAACAAACGTGTAAGATTGTTAATGAAGTATTACAAGTTGATGATATTGAATATTGCGATGAAATTAAAGAGCGTTGTTTTGGGGATTGGGAAGGAAAAATCATTAAACCTAAAATATATATGTGGGATTTTAATGATAGTGATGTTGTTCCTAATGGTGAAGATTTAAATGATTTCTTCAATCGCATTCATCATTTCTTAGATTCAATTCAAGAAGAGATTAAGCATAAAAATATTATGATTGTAGCTCATGGGGGAGTATCTTTAGCTATATTAGATTATTATGGTCAATTAGATCGTCAAAAAAGAATTAGAGATTATATGTTACAACATGGACAATTGCATAAAATTATATAAGTGGTTTTAAAACCACTTTTTTTATAAAAAAAAGGATTGTTTTTAAAACAATCCTATAATGAATCCATAAAACGTTTAAAGGCAGCTAAACCAGTTTCGTCTTGTTTAAAGACTCCAGCATTTTCTAATACTTCTTCAAAGATATGTCCAACTTCATCTTGAATAATATCATGCCACTTACTAGCTTCAACATTAGAATATTTAGCTTTCATATCATCAAACCATGCTTGATGTGAACTTAATGATTCAGCTAATGGTTCATTGTTGATTAAAGCTTCTTCAATCATTGCTAATTCTGTTTTTAAACGAGCAGGTAAGATAGCTAATCCCATTACTTCAATTAAACCAATATTTTCTTTTTTAATGTGGTGTAAATGAGCATGTGGATGGAAGATACCAGAAGGATATTCTTCACTTGTACGGTTATTTCTTAAAGTTAAATCTAACTCGAAGTATTCACCTTTCTTTCTAGCAATTGGTGTAATTGTATTGTGAGGAGTTTCACCACTGAAAGCTAAGATATCAACACTTTCATCACTGTAGTTACGCCATTTTTCTAAGATATATGCTCCCATTTCAACTAAAGCATCACTGTTTTTACTACGTAAACGTAAAACACTTAATGGCCATTTAACACGTCCAAATTCAACTTCAGGGAATTTTTCATTAGTTACACATTCTAACATTTCAGCTCTTTCCATTGCGAAAGTATAGTTTCCACCTTGGAAGTGGTCATGAGTTAAAATAGAACCTCCAACGATTGGTAAATCAGCATTAGAACCAATGAAGTAATGAGGGAATACTTTAATAAATCCTAATAATGAACGTAATGTTTTTTCATTAATAACCATTGGAATATGATTAGCATTGAAAATAATGCAGTGTTCATTATAGTAAGAATATGGTGAATATTGCATAAAGTATTTTTCACCATTTAAATCTAGGGGAATAATACGGTGATTATTTCTAGCTGGATGCGAATATGTACCAGCATATCCTTCATTTTCTTTACATAATAAACATTTTGGATATTTAGCTGGTGGTAATAATTTAGCTTTCGCAATTTCTTTTGGATCTTTTTCTGGTTTACTTAAGTTAATAGAAATATCAATTGTTCCATATTTAGTATCAGTAGTCCAATGTAAATCTTTCGCAATACGTTGTGTACGCATATAGTTACTAGCTTGTGATAAAGCATAGTAGTAATCACTAGCCTTTTTAGGATCTTCTTGATAATATGTATTAAATGTTTTAATAACTTCACTAGGACGAGGCATAAAACAATTCATAATTCTTGTATCAAATAAATCTTTAGCAGTAATACTATCTTCAATCATTCCTTTTTCCACAACATAATCTAATAAAATATCTAAGATTGGTTGAGGTGATGTTAAATGTTCTTCTTCCACTTCAACATCTTCAAAATCATCAAATTGTAATACATCTAATAATAAGTTACGAGCATAGATTTCATCTTCTTTAGTAATTAAGTGATGATCTAATGCATAATTAATTAAGCGTTTAATCGCAATATTCATATATAATCACTCTCTTTCCTATATATTGTATCATAAGAAAGCGTTTCACTCTAGATGTTTATTGCTTTTTTTTCATCATTGTGTTAAAGTTAAAATGTTGCGGAGGTGGATTCATGAAAAAGTTATTTTTAGTTTTAGTTAGTACTTTTCTTTTGGTTGCCTGTGCTAGTGAATCACCTACTAATAATTTACCACAATTAAGTGAAGAGCAACAAAAAGAGGGTAAAATAGTGGAAATTAATTTGTTTGATATAACCCAAATGTTTTCAAACGGTGAAGAATTCATTGTCTTATTTACTCAAGATTATTGTGGTTATTGTCAAGATTTCAAAGAAATGTATCATTATTATGCTTCTAATCATAACTTAAATATTTATGAAGTTAATTTAACTAATGAAGAACGTAGTGAAAGTGAAAATGTAGATATTATTCGTTATTATTGGCCAGCATTTAATGGAACACCGGCGATTTATTATTGTAATGATGGTGAAATTGTTTCAACTTTTAGTGATGGGAATTCAGGAATGAACTTACAATTATTAGAAGAGTGGGTTAATGAGAATAATTTATTATGTTTACCATTAAAGGAGGTTAGTTATGAAGAGTAATAATCCTTATAAGTTATTTTATGTCTTAAGTGTTTTATTATTAGTATATATGCTATTTAGTGCTTTTACTTCTTATGAAACATTTATTGCTTATTGTGAAGCTTATTCATTTTCAGCTGCTGATAAATGGTTTGAAGGTTTTAAATCAATTTTAGCGGCTTGTATCCCTTGCTTAGTATATGCAAGTTTATGCTATGGTTTGGGATGGATGTTACAAAATAAACAAGATTAGTTTTTTTCTTCCAAGTTTAATTGGAAGATTTTTTTTTATAAAAAAAGGATACTTTTGGTAAGTATCCTAGTAAATAATTATTTGAATAATTCTTCTTGGTGAGAAGCAAAAGTATATTCACCGATTGTATTTTGAATACGGTCTTTAATTAATGCTTCTGGATCACTTGATAAGCTTCCTTCACGTACTTTAGTATATTGAATTGGCATGAATTGTGATAAAGCAGCTAAGTTAACTCCTTCTTTACGTAAGTTTTCAATCATTTTGTTTTTAGCAGCAGCTACTTTTTCATTTGGCATGTAGTAACGGCTACGATCAGAGAATGAGAATTTACGTTTGAACCAAAGTGCATTTTCATCACCTGTGTAGTGTTTACTCCAGTTTTTAGGTGTTTCTAACATTGCTTCTTCTAAAACATCAATGAAGTGTGATTGTTCATCTTCACGACCGTGGAATTGCATTTGTTCCATGTAAGCTAAAGCAAATAATGCTTCACGCATTGCATAAGTCATTCCAGGACCTACTTTTAAGATTCCAACTCCATCTTCAACTAATTCACGTAATTTGAATTTAGTTTGGTAGTCAGTTGAGTGACCTTCAAATACTAAGTTAGGGAAATCTTTAATTGAAGCCATTAATTCAGCTGCTTTAGCACGGTCATATTCAGTACATCCAGCATCTTTTTCCTCAACTCCAGGTTGAACTACAACTCCAATTACATCTTTCCATACTTCTTGTAATCCTTCTTTGTTGAATGCTTCTTCAAAAGCTGCTACAGTAGCTTTGAAGTCTTCAACACGAGTTACTTGCATTCCTTCATCAGCTCCACCTTGAGCTCCTCCTGGAATAGGTACTTCACTACCTACAATATATACTGGAGCAATTGCATCAGGATTTGTTTTTAATAATTCTTGGTAAGTATCATTACATACTTTAGCTAATTGGGCTCCACGACGAGCAATGATTTCATCACTTAAACGTACATTTGGATCATCACTAGCTACTTTCATACTTGTATCGATATGAATTTTAGTAAATCCAGCAGCTACATAACAACGTACTAATTCACGAGCATTAGCCATTGCTTCTTCTTCTGGTAATGAAGCAAAAGTTAAAGGTCCTAAATGGTCTCCTCCTAAGAAGATACGATCTTTACTTAAACCAACTTTATCCGCTTTTTCCATTACGAATGCCATGAAGTCAGCTGGAGTCATTCCAGTATATCCTCCATTTTGGTCAACTTGGTTAGCAGTAGCTTCGATTAAAACACATGAATCATCACGTTTAGCAGCTTCTAAAGCAGCTTCAATAACATAATCATTAGCACTACAACAAGAATAAATTCCTACAGCTTGACCTTGTTTTTGTTTTTCCACAATTCTTTTTAATGGGTTAACATTTGACATTTTTATATTCCTCCTAATCATTACTTAATATTATATCATAGATTTTTTAGAAAAGTAGCCATATCTTTATTTAACTTACATTCTAAAACTAATTTCTTATCATACAAAGGATGATAAATAATTAATTTAGAAGCATGTAAGGCTAAATGAGGCATTCTCGCATCCTTTTTACCATATAATGGATCAGATACTAAGGGATGATTAATTGAACTTGTATGAACGCGAATTTGATGAGTACGTCCAGTATATAACTTACAACTAATATGGGTATAACCATGATATACTTTTTTCACATGAATCGATGTTTTAGCTTCTTTACCACTATCACTAATTCGCATTTTTTTACTATTATGACGATCACGCCCAATAGGTTTATCAATAATAAATTGTTTGGTTTTTAACTTACCAACACATATTGCTTCATATTGACGTTCAATTAACTTTTCACTTAATAAATAATCTAAATAAGCTTGAAAAAAACCAATCTTACAAAAGACAACCATCCCACTAGTTTCATAATCTAAACGATGAATAGCCCTAACTGGAATATTATATCCTTGTTGATGATAATAATAAGCAACTTGATTACTTAATGTATGGGTAGTATTACCATCACTATGAACTAATAAAAAGCTAGGTTTATCAACAACTAATAATAAATCATCTTCATAAACAATATTAATAGCTTGTTTATCAAAGGGAATATATTCTTCTTCATTAATCATTTCAATCGTAATAATATCATGGTGATTAAGGATATGATTTTGTTTAATCACTTGATCATTTATTTTAATTAAACCATTTTGGTAATATAAATAACGATTCTTTTTAGATAAATGATAGTGATTCAATAATGAATCACTATCAGTGAAGTCTACTTCACTAAAGGTTAATTGGTTATGGCTATATTTAATCATACTTTAGTTAATAAGTGGTTGATTAATTGTTGAGCACCTCTTCCACTCATTCCTCCATGACTTAATTCCCATACACGAGCTTCATTACATAATTCTTCTTCACTTAAAGTTAATTGTGGATAACGTTTAGCTAGTTCAATTACAATATTAAAGTAATCTTTTTGACGTGGACGTTCATAACAAATACTTAAACCAAAACGAGCTACTAAACTTAATTTTTCTTGAACAGTATCACTATGATGTAATTCATCATCATCATAATTAGTATCATTTTTATCCGACCAAGTTTCACGAATTAAATGACGACGATTACTAGTTGCATAAATTAAGATATTATCCGGTTTAGTTTCAACTCCCCCTTCAATAACAGCTTTTAAGAATTTATATTCAATTTCAAATTCTTCAAAAGATAAATCATCCATATAAATAATAAAACGATAGTTACGGTTTTTAATTGTGGAAATAATAGTTGATAAATCTTTAAATTGGTGTTTATAAATTTCAATCATTCTAAGTCCTTGCGGATAGAATTCATTCACAATGGCTTTAATACTAGTTGATTTACCAGTACCACTATCCCCATATAATAAAACATTATTAGCTTTTCTTCCTTCAACGAAAGCTTTAGTATTATCATATAATTTTTGTTTTTGTAATTCATAACCAATTAAATCATCTAATTTAACTTCATCCATATTATTAATTGGCATTAAAGTTAATGGAGAAGTGTTTTCTTTTAAGCGGAAAGCTTTATTTAAACCAAACATTCCTACCCCATAATTTTGATAGAAATTAGCCATTAAGTTATAAATAGTTTGTTTATCATTAGCTAAAGCAATATCTTTAGCTAATGAAGTAACGATGTTAGATACATTTTTGTTATACATATTTTCTTTCTTATTTAATGCTTGATAATTACATAAAATATCAAAGATATTGGTATGTAATTTTTCTTTAATAAGGGAGAAATCATAGTGAAATAATTGTTTAATAAGTTCAAAATCATGTAAAGCAAAAAGGGAAACACTACCTTCTTGATGTTCACTTTTTTCACATACATAAGAATAAGCATTTTCACTAGTAATTAATAAATAAGTTAAATAGTTTTGCCATAAGTTATGATTAAAACCATATTCGGTAGCTATTTGTAATAATTGGTATACTTGTTCATTTAGATTAGATATTAATTCATTTTCATCGTAGTTATTT
>CAZQJH010000077.1:0-7919 GCA_964593515.1 uncultured Erysipelotrichaceae bacterium | reverse complement strand
GTTATGAACAATGTGAAAAATATTTGAAGTTAGTTCGTAATAATATTAAGTTAGATCAAGAAATAAAAGCAGGTTTATTAATGAAGATAAAAGATAGTATGGATTATTATCTACAATATATCTGTGATAAAGGATTATGGGAGTTGTGTGATCGTTTAGCTTGTTATCTTTGTTGTTTATCTGATTTATTATATGAAGCTAAATTAGTCGATAATTATCTTGATGAAGTACGTAATAAGTATCTTTGTTATCGAAAACTTAACGATTGGATAAGTTATTATATGCTATAATTAACTTAATTTGATGGAGGTAGGTTATGAAAGATTCAACAATACAAAGAATTATTGCTTTTCGTGATAATCGTAATTGGAAACAATTCCATAGTGCGAAAGATTTAGCTATTTCAATTAGTTTAGAAGCTAATGAGTTATTAGAATTATTTCAGTGGAGTAAAGATGATGTTGAGTGTTTAGATAAACAAGCATTAATGAAAGAAGAATTAGCTGATGTTTTAGTATATTGTATTCAAATGGCTGATTATTGTGGTTTTGATCTTGATGAAATAATTATGGATAAAATGGATAAAAATGAAGCTAAATATCCAATAGCTAAAGCTAAGGATAGTAAGAAGAAATATAATGAATAAGTTATTAATATTCTTTTATAAAATATTATTAATAAATGCTTTAACTTTTGGTGGTGGTTTTGTCATTATATCCATGATTAAAAAGACTTTTGTTGATGAATTAGGTTGGTTAAGTGATGATGAGATGTTAGATATTAGTGCTATAGCTCAATGTTGTTGTGGACCTTTAGCTTTTAATACATCAATCTTAGTAGGTTATCGCTTATTTAAGATAAAAGGGATAATCCTAGCTATTTTAGCTAGTATTATCCCGGCAATGGTTATTATCGGTTTAATATATCCAATATATGATTTAGTTAAAGAAAATTATATGTTTAAAACCGTTTTAGAATATATAAAGTTAGGTGTATGTGCTATTTTGATTGATGTAACATTAAACTTAGGAAAGAATATCTTTAAAACTAAACGTCTTTTATTAATAATGATGTTAGTGATTGGTTTAGTTTTAAAGATAAGTTTAGGGATTGATGTTTTAGTAATTATTAGCTTATGTATAATGATTGGTTTAATTGATTATGTGAGGTTAAAAAAATGTTGATAATGTTAATGATTGCTTTTATTCAAATTGGTGTTTTAAGTTTTGGTGGTGGTTATAGTGCAGTTGGTTTAATTCAAGCCTTAATTGTTGATAAGTATCATTTAATAACTTTAGATACTTTTTATGATTTGATTGCTTTAGCTGAAATGACTCCAGGTCCTATGTTAATTAATAGTGCTTCGTTTGTAGGAATGAAGGTTAATGGTATATGGGGATTAATATTATGTAGTATAGCATGTGTAATTCCAGCTTTAATAATGAGTAGTATTTTAGCTTATTTATATAATAAATATTATGATTTAAAAATAATAAAGTATTTATTGAATTTTATGCGAGTTGGAGTAGTGATTTTGATTGGTGGAGTTACTTGGATGATGTTATTATCATTAGGTAGTAACCAAATTAATCCAATCATTAGTTCTATCATTGTAATGATTAGTTTGTTATTGCTTAGAAAATATCAACTTAGTGGGGTTAAATTATTAACTTTATTAGCTGTGGTTGGTTTATTGGTTAGTATGGTTTAGTAAAGAAATTTACGATAAAAGCTAACAATTTAAGAATAATGTGCTATAATTATACAACAATGAATAAAAAGGAGAAAAATCATGAACGTATTAGAACAAAAGATTATTAGTGATGGAATTGTAAAAGAAGGAAATGTTTTAAAAGTTGATAGCTTCTTAAATCATCAAATCGATGTGGAATTATACAACGAGATGGCTAAAGAATGGAAAAAACGTTTTGCCGGTAAAAACATTAATAAGATTCTTACTATTGAAGCTAGTGGAATTGGAATTGCTTGTATTGCTGCGCAATATTTTAACTGTCCAGTTGTTTTTGCGAAGAAAAGTAAAAGTATTAATATTGATGGTGATATGTATGTTGCTGAAGTAGAATCATTTACACATGGAAATATTAATAATGTAATTGTATCAAAGAAATTTTTAGATGAAGATTCGCATGTTTTAATTATTGATGATTTCTTAGCTAATGGATGTGCTTTACAAGGATTAATTCAAATTGTTAAAAGTGCTGGTGGAACGGTTGAAGGAATTGGTATTGCGATTGAAAAAGGATTCCAAAGTGGAGGAAGAATTATTCGTAATTTAGGATATCAATTAGAATCATTAGCAATTTTAGAAAGTATGGATGCACAAAGCGGTGAAATCGTATTTAGAAAACAAGGAGAATAAAAATGAAAAAAGAAGCTAGTATTAAAAATATTTATACATTAGATGGAAAAGTACCTTTATTAAAAGCTATTCCATTTGGTTTACAACACATTTTAGCTATGTTCGTTGCTAATATTGCTCCAATCTTAATTGTAGCTGGAGCTTGTGGTTTAGGAGCAAATGATCGAGCAATGTTAATTCAATGTGCGATGTTGATAGCAGGAATTGGGACAGCTATTCAATTATTCCCAATTTGGAAAATTGGTTCGCGTTTACCAATTGTTATGGGGATAAGTTTTACTTTCGTATCAATTTTCTGTTATGTAGGAGCTACATATGGTTATGGAGCAATTTGTGGAGCAGTTATCGTTGGTGGTATCTTAGAAGGTTGTTTAGGATTATTGGCTAAATACTGGCGTCGTATTATTACCCCAATTGTTTCTGCTTGTGTTGTTACTGCAATTGGTTTCTCATTATTATCAGTAGGAGCTACTTCATTTGGTGGAGGTAGTGGAGCAGCTGATTTTGGTAGTGTTCAAAATTTAATTTTAGGATGTGTTACTTTAATTTGTTGTATTGGATTTAATATTTTTGCGAAATCATATTGGAAACAATTATCGGTATTATTTGGATTAGTTGTTGGTTATGTTTTAGCTTTATGTATGGGAATGGTTGATTTTAGTGGTTTACAAGGAGTTGGTATTATTGCTTTACCTAAACTTTTACCATTTGAAATTGAATTTAACTTAGGAGCAATTATTTCGGTAGCAATGATTTTCTTAGTATCAGCTACTGAAACAATTGGAGATACTTCAGCTGTTTGTGAAGGGGTTTTAGATCGTGATGTAACTGATGATGAAATTACGGGATCAATTGCTTGTGATGGATTTATTTCAGCTTTATCAGGTTTATTTGGATGTTTACCAATTACTTCATTCTCACAAAATGTTGGTTTATTAGCAATGACTAAAGTAGTTAACCGTTTTACGATTTTAACAGGAGCTATTATTATGATTATTGCTGGTATTTTCCCTGTATTTGGAGCGGTTTTAGCTACTTTACCTGAACCAGTATTAGGTGGATGTACAATTATGATGTTTGGTAATATTGTTGTATCAGGATTACAAATGATTTCTAAATGTGGTTATTCACAACGTAATATTACAATTGCGGCTTTAGCTTTAAGTATTGGAATTGGATTTACGCAAGTTCCTGATTTATTTGCTATTTTCCCAGCTATTATTCAAAATGTATTTGCTCAAAACTGTGTAGCAGTAGTCTTTGTGGCCGCTATTATTTTAGATTTAGTCTTACCTAAAAATATGGAAGTTGAACAAATTGATGAATAATCATTAAACTCGAGGTTACTCGAGTTTTTTTTTACCAAAAAAAACATTTTTTAACTATGGTAAGCGTTTACATTTTGTGATACAATGCTATTAGTGATGACTGATAAAGGAGGGTGTTTATGATTGCAACAGAAGTCTATCAAAGAGTTGATGAAATAATTGCTGAATATGGGGCAAAAGGTTCATCATTAATTCCGATCATTCAAGATATTCAAAGTGAGTTACATTATTTACCGCCAGAATTATTATCTTATGTGGCAGATAAGATTAATGTCAGTGAAGGTAAAGCTTATTCAGTAGCTACTTTCTATGAGAATTTCTCATTTAAGCCTAAAGGTAAATATGTAATTAAAGTATGTGATGGAACAGCATGTCACGTGCGAAAATCAACGATTATTTTAGATACACTTTATGATATTTTAGGATTATCTAAAGATAATAATACAACCGAAGATAATTTATTTACGTTAGAAACGGTATCTTGTTTAGGTGCTTGTGGATTAGCTCCTGTTATGATGGTTAATGATCAAGTATATCCATCAATGAGCAAAGAAGGTGCCATTGCATTAATTGAAGAGTTAAGAGGTAAAGCTCATGAAGATAACTAATTTAGAACAATTTCAAGCTTTAAAAACTAAAGCGATTAATAATATCGAAAATAGTAAATATCGTATTTTGATTTGTGCTGGTACAGGTTGTTTAGCTGGTGGTTCAGGATTAATTTACGATGAAATGAAACATTTATGTGAAAATGATGACCATGTCGAAGTTAGTTTAGAAAAACATGTGGAACATCCAGAAATTCAAGTTAAGAAAAGTGGTTGTCATGGATTCTGTGAAATGGGTCCTTTAATGCGTATTGAACCATTAGGTTTATTATATATCAAAGTTAAATTAAGTGATTGTAAACGTATTTATGAAGAAACAATTAAAGAAGGAAAAGTAATTGAGGATTTATTATATCATCAAGATGATAAAGTTTATCCTAAACAAGAAGATATTCCTTTCTATAAAAAACAAACAAGATATGTCTTAAAGAATTGTGGACATATGGATGCAGAACATATTGAAGAAGCAATTGCTAATGGAGCTTATAGTGCAATTAGTAAAGCTTTATTTGAAATGAGTCCAAGTGAAGTAATTAATACAATTAGTGATTCTAATTTACGAGGACGTGGGGGAGGAGGATTCCCTACAGGTTATAAATGGCAACAAGTTGCCCGTCAAAAAGAAACTATTCGTTATGTAGTTTGTAATGGTGATGAAGGGGATCCAGGTGCTTTTATGGATCGAAGTATTATGGAAGGTGACCCTCATAAAATGATTGAAGGAATGATGATTGCAGCTTATGCGGTAGGAGCTAGTGAAGGTTATATTTATGTAAGAGCTGAATATCCATTAGCTATTCAACGTTTAAAAGTAGCAATTAGTCAAGCTGAAACATATGGCTTATTAGGAGATAATATTTTAGGTAGTGATTTTAGCTTCCATTTACACATTAATCGTGGAGCTGGAGCCTTTGTATGTGGTGAAGGTAGTGCTTTAACTGCTTCGATTGAAGGGGAACGTGGAATGCCACGGGTTAAGCCTCCCCGTACGGTTGAACAAGGTTTATTTGCGAAACCTACGGTTTTAAATAATGTTGAAACTTATGCTAATGTGCCAATGATTATCTTAAATGGAGCTGATTGGTTTAAAGGAATTGGACCAGAAAAATCACCTGGTACTAAAGCATTTGCTTTAACTGGTAGTGTTAAAAATACTGGTTTAATTGAAGTTCCAATGGGAACTACTTTACGTGAAGTAATTTTTGAAATTGGTGGTGGAATTAAAAATGATGGTAACTTTAAAGCAGTACAAATCGGTGGTCCATCAGGAGGATGTTTAATTACCCCTCAATTAGATGTATGTTTAGATTTTGATTCTTTAAAGAAATTAGGAGCCATGATTGGTTCTGGAGGATTAGTCGTAATGGATGATCATACTTGTATGGTTGAAGTTGCACGTTTCTTTATGAACTTTACCCAAAATGAAAGTTGTGGTAAATGTGTTCCATGTCGTGAAGGAACTAGACGTATGTTAGAAATATTAGAACGTATTGTTAGTGGTAAAGGAACCTTAGAAGATTTAGATTTACTTGAAGAATTAGGTAAAATGATTAGTGAAACAGCTCTTTGTGGATTAGGAAAGAGTGCATCTTTACCAGTTATTAGTACTTTAAATCAATTTAGAGATGAATATATTGAACATGTTGTAGATAAGAAATGTCGTTCACATAACTGTAGTGCATTAAAGAAATATGTAATTAATCCAGATTTATGTAAAGGATGTTCAAAATGTGCAAGAAATTGTCCAGTAGGAGCCATTAGTGGTGAAATTAAACATCCATTTGTAATTGATAGTAATAAATGTATTAAGTGTGGAGCTTGTGAAAGCGCATGTGCATTTAAAGCTATTTATGTAGAAGATTAGGAGGGATAATCATGAAATATGTAACAATTAATAATCGTAAAGTCGCTTTTAGCGATGAAAAAAACTTATTAACGATTATTCGTAATGCGGGAATTGATATTCCAACTTTCTGTTATCACTCTGAACTTTCAACATATGGAGCTTGTCGTATGTGTGTTGTGGAAGATGATAAAGGAAGAATTTTTGCTTCATGTAGTGAAGTACCTAAAGATGGAATGGTAATTTATACTCATACCCCTAAATTACAACATCATCGTCGCATGATTCTTGAATTATTATTATCATCACATTGTCATGATTGTAAGACATGTGAAGCAAGTCGTTCATGTATCTTACAAAAAATGGCTTATCAATTAGGTTTAGGTGAAGTTCGTTTTGAAAATAATCGACGTGTTTTAGCTAAAGATGAAAGTAGTAATTGTATTGTAATCGATCCAAATAAATGTATTTTATGTGGAGATTGTGTTCGTACCTGTGAAGAAATTCAAGGAATTGGGGTCTTAAACTTTGCTCATCGTGGTTCAAGTATGCGAGTAACAACGGCTTTTGATCGACCAATTGTGGAAAGTGGTTGTGTTGGTTGTGGTCAATGTCGGGTTGTTTGTCCAACGGCAGCAATTATGATTAAATCAAATGAAAAACAAGTATGGGATTTATTAGCGGATAAAACTAAACGTGTAGTAGTGCAAATTGCACCAGCTGTACGTATTGCAATTGGTGATGCTTTTGGAATTCCTAAAGGGGAAAATAGTTTAGGTAAATTAGTTGCAGCTTTAAGAATGATGGGATTTGCGGAAATTTATGATACTAATTTTGGAGCAGATATTACCGTTATTGAAGAAGCTAAAGAATTCTTACAACGATTAGAAAATAATGAAAAATTACCATTATTTACTTCTTGTTGTCCAGCATGGGTTAAATTCTGTGAAAACAAATTCCCTCAATTTAGAAGTAATATTTCAACATGTCGTTCTCCTCAACAAATGTTTGGGGCAATTATTAAAGAAGAAGCTAAAATGCGTGATGATGATCGTGAAACAATTGTGGTTTCAATTATGCCATGTACAGCTAAGAAAGATGAAATTAAACGTAAAGAACATTATACTGATGGTGTTCAAAATGTTGATTATGTCCTTACCACAGCTGAAGTTACGCATATGATTCAAGAAATGGGTATTGATTTAGCTACCATCAAAGAAGAGGCTTTAGATATGCCATTTGGAATGGCTAGTGGTAGTGCAGCTATCTTTGGTGTAAGTGGTGGAGTTAGTGAAGCAGTGATTCGTTACTTAGTAAATTCTAGTAAACAAGCTGATTTAGAAACAATTCGTTTTACTGGGGTACGTGGTGGTGAAGGAATTAAAGAAGCTATTGTACCATATAAAGATAAAGAATTACGTATTGGGGTTGTAAGTGGTTTAGCTAATGCGAAAAAGTTATTACAACAAATTGAAAAAGGTGAAGTACATTATGATTTAGTGGAAGTAATGGCTTGTCGTCGAGGATGTATTGCTGGTGGAGGTCAACCTTTACCAATTGGTAAACGTACGAAGAAAGCTCGTTTAGCTTCTTTATATAAGATTGATGATGTAGCGCAAATTAAATTACCACAAGAAAATGTCTTTGTGGAAATGGCTTATAAAAATATTATTAAAGGTAAAGAACATAAGTTATTACACAATGATTAAAAAAGTTGAGCATATGATTATCTTTAATAAATAAGTAATGATATACTAAAC
>CAZQJH010000076.1:0-8092 GCA_964593515.1 uncultured Erysipelotrichaceae bacterium | reverse complement strand
GTAATATTACCATTTAAAACAACACTTATATCATCATTAATTTGTAAGAAATAATACCAGATATTATTCATTTCATAAGCAAAATAATTATAGTTATTGATGACACCTTCATCAAATGATATTTCATTATCTTGTAAATAATTATAATAATATGATGATGTTTGTCTTTCATCTTGAGCATTTTCATTTAAAAAATAACCAACAACCTCATAACCATTAATCCCAATAATAAATTGATCTTCTAACCCCTTAAAGCTTTCATTTTTACCATATGAATAACTTAATGAAATCCGTTGTTGATTCATTGTTTCATAAACATAACTAGCATTTTTATGAATTGTACATCCCGATAATGTAAGTATTAATAATAAAACAATAATACGTTTCATCTTTTTTCTCCCCCTTTCTAAGTTACTAGCATTATAACACATAAGTTGTAGCAGTGAATTATTTTATTTGTATGTATTTCATCCCTAAAATAAAGCATAATTTTCTCATTTTTGTCGCATTAATATTTATGTTTTATGATCATTCAAAGCATAAAAAAACTCTTTATGATTAAATCATAAAGAGTTTAAGCATCTTCTAATTATTGTACTTCAATAATTTTCATTGTGTTAGTAGCACCGCTACCTGCAGGATATCCAGCTACAACAATAATTGTTTTACCAGCTTCAATACCTTGAGATTTAGCGATTTCTCTAGCTAACTCAATTTCGTTAGTTGGGTTGTTTACAGTATCAGATACAACTGTAGTTACACCCCAGTTTAATGCTAATGAACGTTTAACTTGTTCGTCGAAACATACAGCAATAATTGGTGCGTTAGGACGGAAACGAGATAATCTTCTTGCTGTATTTCCACTAGATGTGAAAGCAATAACTGCAGCAACATCTAAAGCTAAAACTGTATCAGCTACAGCGATAGCAATAGCATCGTTTTTAGTTCTTTGGCAAGTTTTAATAGCAGTATTTAATTTATCTTCGTAAGGTAATTTAGGTTCAACAGCTAAAGCAATACGGTTCATTGTATTAACAGCTTCAACTGGATAGTTACCAGCAGCAGATTCTCCACTTAACATAATTGCATCAGTACCATCTAAAATAGCATTAGCAACGTCTCCAGCTTCAGCACGAGTTGGACGTGGGTTTTCTTGCATACTTTCTAACATGTGAGTTGCAGTAATAACTGGTTTACCTAATTCATTAGCAACTCTAATAATTTCTTTTTGGTATAAAGGAACTAATTCAAAAGATACGTCTACTCCTAAATCTCCACGAGCAACCATAACTCCATCAGAAACACTTAAAATATCTCTTAAGTTATCGAAACCTTCTTGGTTTTCAATTTTAGGAATAATTTGAATATCTTCTCTTCCTTCTTGACGACAAATTTCACGAATAGCTAAAATGTCATCTTTTCTTCTAGTGAAAGAAGCAGCGATGTAATCAACACCTTGTTGACATCCAAAACGGATATCAGCTTCATCTTTAGGAGAAACGAATGGCATACTTAAATGAACACCTGGTAAGTTACATCCTTTACGAGATTTTAATGTATGAGGGTTTTCAATACGACAAACTAATTCACCTTCGCGTTTTTCAATAATAGTTAAACGACATTTACCATCATCAATTAAAATAGTTCCACCAACTTCAACATCATCAAAAACTTCTGGACATTGGATGTGGAAACGTTCGTGGTTTCCTAAGATTTTTTCACGTACGATAGTAACAATATCTCCAGCTTCGAATTTTTCTTGTTTGTTTTCGAAGTCACCTAAACGTACTTCTGGTCCTTTAGTATCTAATAAGATTGATACTGGTTTACCAGTTTCAGCAACGATTTCACGGATAGTTTTAATACGTCCTCCGTGTTCTTCAAAACTTCCGTGTGAGAAGTTTAAACGAATAATGTTCATTCCCGCATCTACTAATTTAGACATCATTTCTTTTGGTTCAGAAACTGGTCCAATTGTACAAACGATTTTAGTTCTTCTTTTAGTCATAAATAAAATTTTCCTCTCCTTCTATACTAAACGTTCAAATAAGTTAGTTAACTGCTTACGTGAATCGCGTGGCATACTTAATGCCTCTTCAATTGGTACAGAAACAATTTCATTATTTCTAATACATACGCATTGACCACCAATACCTTGCATTAATAAATCAACTGCTTTTTCTCCCATTCTAGAAGCTAAAACACGATCTGATGCTGTTGGTGATCCTCCACGTTGTACGTGCCCTAAAATGGTAGCACGTCCTGAGAAACCAGTACTTAAACTTACTTTCTTTGCGAATTGATGAACATCAGTAATTTTTTCTGAAATAACAACAATCGCATGACGTTTTTTCTTAATTAAGTCAAGTTCACGTAATCGTTCTAAAACTTCTTCCTCTTCATATCCTGTAGTAGAAGTAATTACAATTTCTGCTCCACAAGAAATCGCAGAGAAAATCGCTAAATCACCACAACGATTACCCATAACTTCGACGATTGAACAACGATGATGAGAGCTAGATGTATCTCTTAATTTATCAATTGCTTCAACAATCGTTGTAAGCGCAGTATCAAAACCAATTGTATAATCAGTACTTGTGATGTCATTATCAATTGTACCAGGTAATCCAATACAATTAATTCCCAT
This sequence comes from uncultured Erysipelotrichaceae bacterium, assembly GCA_964593515.1. Lineage (GTDB taxonomy): Bacteria > Bacillota_I > Bacilli_A > Erysipelotrichales > Erysipelotrichaceae > JAXJYR01. The sequence continues at coordinate 5,445 of CAZQJH010000076.1, read as the reverse complement.
TTCCGTTAAAGCTTGCGCTCCACGATAAGAACCATCTCCACCAATTACTACAACTGCTTCAATCCCTCGTTTTTTAAGTTGATGAACTGCTTTTTCACGCACTTCATGATCCTTAAATTCTGGCAAACGAGCTGACCCTAAAATAGTACCACCTCGGTCAATAATTTCAGAGACACTAGCCTTAGTTAAAGGTTCAATATATCCTTCAACCATACCCTTATATCCGTTATAAATCCCGAATACTTCGATACCGCTATTTAAAGCTACTCTAGTAACAGCACGAATTGCCGCATTCATTCCCGGAGCATCTCCTCCAGAAGTTAAAACACCAATACGTTTTACCATAACCATACCTCCGTTATTCTACACTATTTTAACACTTTTTCTTTTTTTTTACTAGTACTTATTGCGTTTTGATACCCCATTTAAGTAAATTTCTTTTGCTAGAGTTGTAATACGCTCAATAATTCGTTTAGCACCGACACTATCAATACCATTAGCACTGGCAATTTTATATTTTTCTTCTAGGGTTTTTATCGAATAATTACTTGTGAAAAGAGTCATTTTATTATTATTCATACGATAGTCTAAGATAGGTAATAAAATATCATCTCTACTCCATAAAGAAATGCTTTCACCACCAATATCATCCAAAACTAAAACATCAACTATTTCTAATTTTTTAAGTTTCTCACGCATTTCTTCATCATTACCAAAGCTTAACTTTAAGTTAGAGATAAAACGTGGCACGTTCACAAAAGCTACTTTTTGTTTATTTTTCGCATATTCATTACATAAAGCAGCACTCATATATGATTTACCACTACCAACATCACCAAATAAATATAATCCTATTGTTTTTTCATAACAATCAATAGCTTGAATTAAGCTTTTCTTATAAGCAACATTTTGTCCATGATCTAATTCACGTAAATCAATTTTAAAATAACTAGGATCAAAATCTGCTTGTTTATAATACTTTTGATGTTTCGTTTTTTCTTCTTCAGCTAATAAATAATCACATTTCATCAAGATATTTTGTAAGTGATTATTATCAACATATAATTCTTGACGAATTCCTTTTTGATATTGATGACAATAAGCTAAACCTTGACAATTAGTACATTTATGACGATCTTGTACATAATCATTAAAACGACCACTATATTTTTCAATAATAGCAAAACTTTCATCATGAATCTTAAGCCATTCTTTAATAATATCATCACTAGCTAATTTCTTTAATAATTGTTGTTTATATTCACTAGTTTCATTATCTAAAAGCATTTGACTAAAATCAACTTGTTGCATCATTACTCACCTCGCAATCTTTGCATCATCTCATTATAAGCATCCTCATCAAAATCATCATTTTCTTGATGATTTTGATATTGTGGATCTTCATTTATCGGAATAAATTCTTGTTTAGGACGATAATATTTAGGTTTATTTTTCTTTTTCGCATTTTCATAAGCTTCAAAGTAACGTTTAGCTTCTTCAACACTATCAATATGTGATCTAATTAAACTAGTAGCTACTTTTTCAATGAAATAATGATTTAATTGATTATTACATTTTGTTAAAGTATATTCAATAATCACATTAGTTAATTCTTTACTTAATTTATATTCAACAATTAATTTCTCAATAATCTTTTTGTCACTATTAGCTAATGGTACTCCTTGTTGATAATTACCCAAGAAAGATAATGGATCCATATCATAATTACTCTTAGCTTCTTTAATAATAACATTAGTTGTATTACGACAACGTCGTTTAAATTCTTCTTTACGAAATTTACCATTATTTAATCCACATGACTTAGAAACTAATAAACGCATTTGTTCTGAAGAAATATGGTATAAATCCCCCATTTCACAGATTAAATCAATTACCTCATTAGTTCTAGCTGATGAAGGAAAAATAGCTAAGGGTGTATTTGTTAGAAAATCATTAATCGGAAAATTAGTTTTACGACTTAAATGATTATTCGAAACATAATTAAATTGTAATTCATGATTAATCGAATAATCAGTTTCAAATAATTCTTGCATCAATACTACTTCTTCTTCATATTCATCACTAACTGTTTTAGCTTGTTCACTTTCTTTTAGATATTGTTCATAGACATTACGTCCTTTTTTAAGCATAAAGTAACGACCTAAAACATCATGTTGTAAGAAAGCTTGCATACTTAAAGGTTTTACACATGAAAACAAATAAGTATCATTATTTTTATGTTTATAACATTTTAATAAATTAAACTTTTGTAATACTTCCTTAGCTTCAATTAACTCATGTTTCGCAAAATTTAAGCCATTCATTAATTGAAGCAAAGTTAATTCATTGCTACTTAAATGTAATAAACGTAAATATAAGATGGTTGCTTTTTCTTTGATAAAGGGATAATAACAATTCCAAAACCCTAAATATTCTTTATGTTCGATCACAATATTATTTTCAACGATAATAATACTATTATGATTCATCCCTATCACATCCTTCAATACAATCGATTACTTGTTGTTTTAATGCAGTTAAATCATGATTATTAAAAATAACTCGATTAGCTCTTTTAATCTTTTCTTCTTGTGATATTTGATTATTTAAACGACGTAAGGCTTCATCTTTACTAACATTTCTAAAAGTTTGCAAACGATGTAAACGCACTTCTAAATCAGCTGCTACTACCCATATCTCATCAAATTCATCAACCCAATTAACTTCATATAATAAAGGTACTTCACATACAACAAGTTTATATTCTTTTAACTCCATAAATTGTCTTTGAATTTCTTGTTTAATTAATGGATGTAGTATTGCTTCAATTTTACGTTTATTAATGGGATTTTGAAACATTAAATCAGCCATTTTAAGCTTACTAATGTTTTTATCTTCATCTAAAATATCATCATGATATATCGCACATAAAGCTTGATATCCCAAGTTATCTTTTAATAATAAATCAGCATTAATTTTATCACAATCTAATATCGGAATATTCATTTCAGCTAGTATTTTCGTAACACTTGATTTACCAGCCCCAATAACTCCTGTTAATCCAATCTTTTTCATTTCTTTATTTGGCATAACTCACAATAGTAAGTGCCTCTTCCTCCTACAACAATTTTCTTAATTATAGTATTACAATTCAAACAAGGTAAACCTTGACGGGTATGAACTTTAAGGGATAATTGAAAACGTCCATCAACCCCTAATGATGAAGTATAAGAACGAATTGTCGTTCCACCACTAGCAATAGCTCGACTTAAAATATCACGACTAACTCCAATCATTTCAGCTAATTCATCATCACTTAATTGATTAATTTTAGTTTCAGGATGTAATTTAAGTGCAAAAGCTATTTCATCACTATAAATATTACCAATACCAGCCATAATTGATTGATCTAATAATACTTGTTTTAAAGATGTCTTTTTATTTTGTAATTTGTTTTTTAAATATGTAACATCTAATCGTTCATCAAATAAATCATAACCTACATTTTTCATACAAGGATAAGCTAAAATATCATCTTGTGGTTCATATAAGTACATTCGCCCAAACTTTCGCGTATCGTGATAGCGTAGCTGTAATCCATTATCCAAAGTCAATATAAGATGGATATGTTTACTTATTGCTTCTTGTGGTTTTTGAATGTAAAACTTACCTTCCATACGTAAATGAGTAATCCATGTTAAATCACCTAAATCAAAGATTAAATATTTTCCATGACGTGAATATCCTTGAATCGTATGATTTACAATCTTATCAGCAAAATCATTTTCAACCATACGTGGATACAATACTTGACAATCTGTAATCGTTACTTTTCCTAATTGATGCTCTAAAGTTCTAACAACGGTTTCTACTTCTGCTAATTCAGGCATAAATTACTTAGCCTCATACCAATCTTTACCGATTGAAGCTTCAACTTTTAATGGTACTTTTAATTCTAAGGCTTCTTGCATTCCTTTTACCACTAATTCTTTCATTAAAGCTAATTCATCTTCAACCACTTCAAAGATCAATTCATCATGAATCTGTAAAATCATCTTTGATTTAACGTTCATTTCTTTCATTTTCGCATCAATTTTCAACATAGCAATTTTAATTAAATCAGCAGCACTACCTTGAATTGGCGCATTCATAGCCGCTCTTTTACCAAATTCACGCATCATATAATTTTTATCATTAATTTCTTTAATATAACGACGCCGTGAAAATAAAGTTGTTACATAACCTTGCTTTTGACAAGTTTCAATTGTTTTTTCCATATATCCTTGAATATTAGGATAAGAAGCAAAATATTTATCAATAAAGAATTTAGCTTCTTTACGACTAATTCCTAATTGTTCACTTAAACCAAAATCACTTTGACCATATATAATCCCAAAATTTACTGTTTTCGCATTACGACGCATTTGTGCACTAACTTCATCACTACTTACTTCATATAATTCCATTGCGGTTGTCGTATGAATATCTATATCATGATTAAAAGCATCAATCATTGTTTGTTCATCAGCCATATGTGCTAACATTCTTAATTCTACTTGTGAATAATCAGCTGATAATAAATATTCATGCTCATTAGCTACAAAGGCTTTACGGATATATTTTCCTTCTTCATCTTTAACCGAAATATTTTGTAGATTAGGATCACTAGATGATAATCGACCAGTTTGAGTTTGTACTTGGTTAAAGATTGTATGAATACGACCATCTTTAAGAATATGTTTCTTTAATCCTTGAGCATAAGTTGAATAAATCTTTTGATACTTACGTTGTTGAAGTAATAAAGGAATAATTGGATGTACATGCACTAATTTTTCTAATACATCAGCAGCTGTTGAACGCTTCTTACCACAAGGTAAACCTAATTCATCATATAATACAATTGCTAATTGTTTAGGTGAATTCACATTAAATTCATGATTAGCAATTTCATAAATTTGTTTATTCAAACTTTCAATTTTCGCATTTGTTTCTTGAGCTATCTCATCTAATATATCAATATTACATAAAATACCTCTAGTTTCCATTTCATATAAAACTTTACTTAAAGGTAATTCCATATCATATAGCAATGATTCCATTTCATATTCTTTTAGTTTATTTTTTAATTCATCACTAATTAAAGTTAAACCATAACTAAAATTAAAGGCATGTTTACTAACCATTTCATCTTCAACTAAGCATGGTTTACCTCGTTTACCAAATACTTCATCTTTATCTAAATAGCCTTCAATTTGATATTTTTGAACTAATTTATCAACATTAGTAATATCTTGATCTACTAAAAAAGCTGCTAACATAAAATCAAAATTAATTCCATTAATTTCAAGCTTATTTTGTGCACATAAATGGTACATATTTTTCGCATCATAAACTTGTTTTGTTTTATCACTACTTAAATAATTTAAAGCTTGTTCATCTTTTAAT
>CAZQJH010000075.1:0-8262 GCA_964593515.1 uncultured Erysipelotrichaceae bacterium | reverse complement strand
TATTTAATCTTTTATACTGATTTAAAAAATGAAGAGTGTTATATTTTATATGTGGATGAAATTTTAGATTGGCGTATTGAGTCATGTTCAAAACTTTTATCTTTAAAAGTAACTTTAATTGATAATAAAGTTATTACCTTATCTTGTGGTAGTAAGCATAAGTTACTTAAGTATTTTAAAAAAAATATTCCTAATAAAAAATAGTGCAGGCGTGCACTATTTTTTTATATCTTTCGTATAACTTTACAAGGATTACCATAAGCCAAACAATTATCTGGAATATCTTTAACAACGACACTTCCAGCTCCAATTACGACATTATTACCAATCTTTACTTTACCTACAATGCAGCTATTAGCCCCAATCCAGACATTATCACCTACAATTATCTCATAAGCATATTCTAAACCTTTATTTCTATTTTGATAATCTAAAGGATGACTAGCACAATAAAAACCACAGTTAGGAGCTATAAAGACATTATTACCAAAGCTAACTTTAGCTCCATCTAAAATAATCGTATTATGATTAGCAAAGAAGTTATCACCAATAGTTATATTATAACCATAATCACAATAAAAAGGAGCGATTATTTCATAATTACCTTTAATATGACCTAATAATTGTTGCATAATTGTTTGTTGTTTTAAAGTATCACTTGGTAAGCAATGATTGAATGCATAACATAAATCTTTGGCTTGGATACGTTGCTTAACTAATTGTTCATCATTAGCATCATATAACTCACCATTCAACATTTTAGCTTTTTCCATTATAATTCTGCTAATTCATTCATCCATAGTTGGTAACTAGCATCACTAGGCATTCTTAAATCACTACGAGGTGATAAAGTAACATTACCAACTTTAACTCCATCAGGTACACAATTACGTTTAAATTGTTGGGTAAAGAAACGACGATAGAAAATCTTTAATACTCTTAAGATTTCTTGTGGTTCTTCATCAAAGGCATTACAAGCTAATTCATAAATAGCTTTTGGTGATTGATGTTCTTTAAGCATATGATAAATAAAGAAATCATGTAAATCATATGAACCAATACTATTTTGGGTTTGTTGAAGAAGTTCACCATCTTCACTAGTTGGTAATAACTCAGGTGAAATTGGGGTATTTACAATATCCATTAAAGTATCACCTAAAGCTTTATTTTGTTTATGGGCATATACTTTCACAATTTCTCTAACTAATGTTTTACTAACACTAGCATTAACACTATAGTTTGACATATGATCACCATTATAAGTACACCAACCTAAAGCTAATTCACTTAAATCTCCAGTACCAATTACTAAAGCATTAACCATATTCGCATAATCCATTAAGATTTGGGTTCTTTCACGTGCTTGACTATTTTCAAAAGTAATTCCTAAATTACTTGGATCAAAGTTTAAATCTAAAAAGTGTTGCTTACAAGCATCATGAATTGGAATTTGTTGATAACTTACTTCTAATAACTTCATTAAGTTCATCGAGTTATCAAAAGTACGTTTAGTCGTTCCATATCCTGGCATTGTAATAGCATAAATATTTTTACTATCATAACCATTTAATTTAAAAGCTTCTTTAGCAACAATGATTGCTAAAGTAGAATCTAATCCTCCAGAAATACCAATTACTACTTTATCACAATTGATTTTCTTTAAACGTTGAGCTAAACCAGTAGCTTGAATATTTAAGATTTCCATACAAGCTTGTTCATCGTGAATAAATGGATAAGCTTTTAATTTACGACTTACTTTAGTAAGTTTAGGTAAACTTACTTCTAAATAATGATAGTTACATTTGAAGTTATTGTTAATATTTTGTTTATATTGATCACTTACTAAAGCTTGAACATTAATTTCACCATAGATTAAATGATGATCATCATTTAAATAAGCTTCTTCGATAATTTTACCATTATCAACAATTAAACGTTGTGAACCATAAACAACATCACTAGTACTTTCACTTACATCACTACCACTAATAACATAAGCTAAATGATTAGTTTTAGTTTTAACTTTTGTAAGATCTTTAAGATGTTCAAATTGTTTAACTTTAATTGCTCCACTATAACTATTTAAAATAATATTAGCACCATGTAAACTATGTAAATCACTCATACTAATATTAGCATATAAATCATCACTTACTTCAAAACCATAAATAGCTTTACTATTTGAATCTTTAATTAATACATGATTAGAGAAAATAACTTCTTGATTATTAAAGTTAATTATTTCATCTAAATCAAAACCACTAGTAAAATATCTAGTTTCTAAATATTCATTACTTAAATAACTTTTTGGTACTAAAGCCATTAGTTTGTGTTCATGAATAATAGCCATAACCATATATAATTGATGGTGATGACGATAAGGTAAGGAAATACAAACTAAGGCTTTACAAGGATTATCTTCGATAATCCTTTGTAAACCTTTTAAGCAAGCATCAAGTAAAGCATCTTCCCATAATAAGTCTAAACTACTAACTCCACATAATGATAATTGTGGGAAGACAATAGCACTACAATCATCAGCTAAGTTATTTAATGAAGTTAAAATTTGATCAACATGATAGTCAACATTACCAATTTTAATTTCATGATTACAACTAGCTACTTTCACAAATCCACTATAACTCATCTAATTACCTCTATTCTTTTGTTAAAAGTTCTAAATTATCTAAATATTCACTATCTAAAGCTAAAGCTTTATTAGCTTCTTTACTATATTTTTTCACATTAGCACTTGATTTAATTACTGGTTGTAAAGTACCTGCACCTGCAACACATCCACCAGGACAGGCCATACCTTCTAATAGATAACCATTACGTTTACCAGCTTTAGCCATCATTAACATGGTACGACAGTTTTTTAATCCTTCAGCCGAATCAATTAATACTTCTTTATCAGGATGTTGTTTTTGAATACAATCTTTAACTGCATTAGCTACACCACCAGAAACAGCAAATTGACGTCCATGAGTTGAACCACAACTAAATCCTTCACTTGCTTCAACACTTGGTAAATCAATACCTTTAGCTTCAAACATTCCCATAACTTCTTCAAAAGTTAAAACAAAGTCAACATCACTTCTCACACTTTTTCTTGATGCTTCTAATTTCTTAGCAGCACAAGGTCCAATAAAGACAACTTTAGCTTTAGGTTTATTCTTTTTAATTAAACGAGCTGTTAAAACCATTGGAGTTAAAGCCATACTAATATTTTCTTTATATTCAGGGAATAATTTTTTAGCCATTACACTCCAAGCAGGACAACATGATGTTGCCATAAAAGGTAATTTAGCTGGTACTTTTTCTAAGAAGTCATTAGCTTCTTCAACTGTACATAAATCAGCTCCAATCGCAACTTCTACTACTTCACTAAATCCTAATTGTTTTAAAGCTGCAATAACTTTTTTATCATCAACTTTTGGACCAAATTGACCAACAAAAGCTGGAGCAATAGCAGCAATTACTTCACTACCACTTTTAATTGCATGAATGGTTTGAAAGATTTGACCTTTATCAACAATAGCTCCAAAAGGACAATTAACTAAACACATTCCACAAGAAACACATTTATCATAATCAATTTCAGCCCGACCTAAATCATCACTCTTAATTGCATCCATACCACAACTTTTAGCACAAGGACGTTCTAATTTATTAATTGCTTGATAAGGACAAACATTCATACATTGACCACATTTAATACACTTATCTTGATCAATAACACTTTTTCCATTGATAATACTAATAGCATCTTTAGGACATACTTCTTTACAAGGATGAGCTAAACAACCTTGACAAGTATCACTAACGACAATCTTTTTTTCTGGACAAGCATTACAAGCAAACTTAATAATGTTGATTAATGGATCATCATAATATTTTTGGGCAATCGCACTTTCTTCAATTCCTTCACTAACTTGAACATGTTCTTCAATACTTCTTAAAGGTAAACCAATACCTAGACGTAAACGTTCACCAACAATAGCTCTTTCTAAGAAGATACTATCACGATATTTAGCTTGTTCTCCAGGTAAAATCTTATAAGGTAATTCCTCAATCTTTTTGGCATAATCGCCACCTTCATAAGCTAATCTAGCTATTTCAGTAAATACCTTACGACGAATATCTGTAACTGAATTGTAAATTCCACGCATTTTATCACCTCTAGCTTTTATTTTACACTAATTTCTATCCTATTTCCACAATCGCCTAATAACTTTTAAAACCAATTACATATAGTAATAGTGTAAACAGAAAGGAGCAAAGATATGCCAACATGTTCATGTAATCGTAGTAGCAGTTGTAACTCATGTATTCAACCACGTACCACAATTTCTAGAGGGTGTGGATGTAACTCTAATCCTAATGGAGGATGTTGCGAAAACACTTGTACACAAGCATACAACAACTGTATGAAAAACTGTCAATGCAACAACCAAACTAATCCTAACAACAATTCAACCGAAGTAACATGTAACTGTAATTGTAACTAAGCACTCTTAGGAGTGTTTTTTTACGCATGTGTTTAAATGGGCTATAATTTATCTAAAAAAAATGATAAAATTAACTAAATAAAGGAGATTTAAAGATGAAAACACTAGATTATTATAATAAAAATGCAATGGAGTTTATTACTTCAACAAAGGATGTTGATTTTAAACAAGTTCAAGATAAGTTTTTAGCCTATTTAAAACCTAATAGTTATATTTTGGATTTTGGTTGTGGATCAGGACGAGATACTAAATATTTTCTAAGTCAAAATTATCAAGTAGACGCAATTGATGGTAGTAGTGAATTATGTAAATATGCATCAGATTATACTGGAATTGAAGTTAAACAAATGTTGTTTAATGAATTAGCTGCAAATAATCAATATGATGCGATATGGGCTTGTTCATCAATATTACATTTACCTTATGAAGAACTAATTGATGTATTAAATAAAATGGTTAAAGCAATTAAAAATGAGGGAATTATTTATACTTCATTTAAATATGGTGATTTTGAAGGTGAAAGAAATGGCCGTTATTTTATTTTCTTTACTTTAGAATCATTTAAAGAACTATTAGCTAAAATTAGTGGTATCACTTTAGTTGAATATTGGATTAGTGGTGATGTACGTGAGGATAGGGGAGATGAAAGATGGCTCAATGTAATTCTACAAAAAAAATAATTTGTACGGGTGATGATTTAGAAGAACGTCAACTTTTATATCAATTACAACTTAGCTTAAAACAAGCTGTAAAAGTTGACTTTATTGTTTCATTCTTAATGGAATCTGGGGTTAAAATCTTGCTTCCTACTTTAAAAAAATTAGATGAACAAAATGTACCTATTCGTATATTAACTGGTAATTATTTAGGAATTACCCAACCAAGTGCTTTATATTTATTGAAGAATGAATTAAAGCATCTTGATTTACGTTTTTATGATGATGAAAAACGTTCTTTTCATCCTAAGGCATATTTTATTACTCAACATGATAAAACGGAAGTATTTATTGGTTCTTCAAATATATCTAAAAGTGCGCTAACAAGTGGGATTGAATGGAATTATCATTTTACTAGTGAGGATGATTTTGATAGTTATCAACAGTTTTACCAAACTTTTAATGATTTATTTGTTAATCATAGTGTTGTGATTGATGATAAATTATTGAAGACTTATGCCAATAATTGGTGTAAACCAAGTGTTTATAAACATTTAGAAACTTATGATAAGGCTTTAACTAACAATCAAGAATATGAACCACGTGAAGCCCAAATTGAAGCATTATATGCTTTAAAACAAACAAGAGAACAAGGAGCTAATAAAGCATTAATAAAAGCTGCTACTGGAATTGGTAAAACATATTTAGCTGCTTTTGATTCAAAAGATTATCATAAAATATTATTTGTAGCTCATCGCGAAGAAATATTAAAACAAGCATCAATATCTTTTTCTAATGTACGAAAAAGTAATGATTATGGTTTCTTAGATAAAGATCATAAAGATTATGATAAATCATTGATATTTGCTTCTGTAGCTACTTTAGCTAAAGATGAAACATTACATCATTTTAAGGCTGATGATTTTGAATATATTGTTATTGATGAATTTCATCATGCAGCATCAAATCAATATTTAAAAGTTGTTGATTATTTTAAACCAAAATTTTTACTTGGTTTAAGTGCCACGCCAATGCGTCTAGATGGAAAAAGTATTTATGCTTTATGTGATTATAATGTTCCTTATGAAATTGATTTACGAGAAGGAATTAATCGAGGTATGTTAGTACCATTTCATTACTATGGTATTTATGATGAAGTTGATTATTCATCAATGCGTTATGTTAAAGGACAATATGAAATTGAAGATTTAAATATTGCTTATGATAATCAAAAAAGATATGACTTAATTTATAGATATTATTGTAAGTATGGTTCAAATAAGGCTATTGGTTTTTGTTGTTCAAAAGAACATGCCCTTGCTATGAGTAAAGATTTTAATAAACGTGGGATACCTAGTTGTGCTGTATATTCAAATGCTAGTGGGGAATATACTTTAAATCGTGATGAAGCTATTAAACAATTAATGGATGGTGCTATTAAAGTTATTTTTGCAGTGGATATGTTTAATGAAGGAATTGATATTCAAGCTATTGATATGGTTTTATTTTTAAGACCAACTCAATCACCAACCATCTTCCTTCAACAACTTGGTCGTGGTTTACGCTTATGTGAAGGTAAAACCCATTTAAATGTCCTAGACTTTATTGGTAATTATAAAAAAGCTAATAAAGTACCAACATTCTTAAGTGGAGTTACTTCTAATTATATTGGTGGAGTTAGTGATTTTGTGAGAGCACAATTACCACAAGGATGTATTATTGATTTTGATTTACAATTAATTGATTTATTTGAAGCAATGGATCAAAAAAATAAAACGATTAAAGAAAAAATTAAAGATGAATATTTCCGTATTAAAGAAATGTTAGAAGTAAAAATGGTTACTAGAGTTCAACTATATGAACATATGGATGCTAATTTATATGAAAATTGTATAAGTAATACTAAAACGAATGTCTTTAAAAATTACTATGAGTTTTTAAAAGAGATAGATGAATTAGATAATTCAATGCTAAAAATTGATGCTTTTGGATTAAAATTTCTTCATGAATTAGAAACAACTAGTATGAGTAAGGTTTATAAGATGCCGATTTTATTAACATTCTATAATAATGGTAAAATATTAATGGACTTAGATGAAGCAACTTTATTAAAAGGTTGGAAAGCATTTTTTAAAGATAATTTAAATTATCGTGATTTAAAAGATAATCTGACATATGAAGAATATTTATTGATAAGTGATAAAGAACACTTAAATAATATTAAAAAGAATCCTATAAATTTCTTAAAGAAATCAGGTAGTGATTATTTTATTGAAGTTGATGATTATTTAATATCATTACATCCAGATATTAAACCATTTATTCATGAATCATGGTTTATTGCGATGTTTAAAGATATCATTGATTATCGTATTAAAGATTATTATGAAAGAAGATATACGAGTAAAGATATGTAGTTATTTAAGCCTAATTGTTTAATTAAACAACATAGGCTTTTTTATATCCCTTAAATTGGGAGAATTTTTACTCTGTAATAAATTACTTGTGTGTTTTTGATTGAAATAGTGGTATTATATAGTAAGAGGTGGTTTTGATGAAGAAAGAAGATTTAAAAAGAAATTTTAAAAATTATGAAATTGCATTAATTGTTTTATATATTTGGACGGCAATAATGGTTGTTTGTTGTTTTGCTGATGATAGTTATTTTGCTATTGCTTTTATTAGTTTTATTATAACTTTAACTTTACGTCGAAGTTGTAATATATTAAAGAAGAATAATGAGCGTTTAATTAGAATATATGAATTAGTGGTTGAATATAAGAATGTCGATATTAATAAAATTGCGCTTTTAGTAGATTGTGATTATGATAAAGTACTTGATGATGTAAAATATTTAGTTAATCATGGTTTTGTGAAAGGTTATTATATTAACTATAATACTAAATGTTTAGTTGAAAATCATGTTAGAGCGCTAAAGGTATATGATATTACTTGTCCTTGTTGTTGTGCTTTTAATCGTATGAAGGAAAAGAAGGGGAAATGTGAATATTGTGGTAGTAGTTTAGTGGCTAGTGAAAAGGATGCTACGATATTAAGATAATCTTTATTTTTTACTAATATTATTAGTTTATAAT
>CAZQJH010000074.1:0-8425 GCA_964593515.1 uncultured Erysipelotrichaceae bacterium | reverse complement strand
CAGCATCTACTTCATCTTGTGTAGCATTTTCTTTGTTTCTAATAGCTTCAGCATCGCTTAAAGCTGCTTCTAAGTTAATAACTGATTCATTAGTATAATCAGCTTTATTTACTTTACTAGCTTCTTCAATAGCTTTTTCTAAATCAGCTTTGTTTACTACTGTTTTTTCAACTAAGTTATCAATTGCTTTTTGTAAGTTTGCTTTAGCAGCATCTACTTCATCTTGTGTAGCATTTTCTTTGTTTCTAATAGCTTCAGCATCGCTTAAAGCTGCTTCTAAGTTAATAACTGATTCATTAGTATAATCAGCTTTATTTACTTTACTAGCTTCTTCAATAGCTTTTTCTAAATCAGCTTTATTAACTTCAGCTGGTTTTTCGCTAGTTTCACTTCCATAGAATCTAATTTCAGCCATTGAAGCATATTTATTAGAATTATCGGCTCCATAAGTTTCAATTGCTTCAAATCTTACATAACGTCCAATTACATTTTCACCTAAATAAGCACGTTTGAAATCACGAATTGCATATCCATTGTCATCATGTTCCCATTCAAATGTTCCAACTAAGTCTTCATCAGTAAAGTTGTTGTCTTCACTTACATAAATTCTAGCTTTTAAGATATCTCCATTATGAGCTCCACTTGATCCATCATCATGACGTGGTAAGAAAGTAATATCAGTTAAGTTATAAACTTTTCCTAAATCAAAGCTTAATGATTGTGGTAAAGTAGCACTTGCACCCCAATCAGAATGCCATTTAGTATTTTCATTGTAATCTAATACATTAGTTGCATAATCACTATCAGCTTCACTAGTTTTCGCAATAACACTTACACTATTTTTATTAGTTTCACTATTAATTAAAGTATCAGGTAATTTAGGTTTAACTACTAATTTTTCAATAGCATCTTTAATCTTTTCACATGCAGCATTAACTTCTTCTTGAGTTAATCCTTCTTTATCTTTTAATGCTTTAGCTTCATTAATAGCTGTTACTAATACTTCAATACTTTCATTAGTATAGTTAGCTTTGTTAATTGCTTCACCATCTTTAATAGCTTGATCTAATGCTCTAGTATCAATAACTCCTTCTCTAAGTTCTAAGCCTTTAATTGCATCTTCAATTGCTTTAGCATAACCATCAACAATTGCTTGTTCATTAGCTTTTTTACCTTCTACTACAGCATTTAAGGCATCTTCTAGAACTTTAACACTTTCTTCAGTAAAGATTGTTAAGTCAGTAGGTACTTTAGCTTTAGCTAAGTTAACTTTAGTATAATCAGCATCAGCATTAGGATCATATTGTTTTAATAAGATTTCATAAATAACTGGTTGTACTTTACCATCAAAAGTTAATTTTACCCCTAAGATTTCTTTATTTAAAGTAATTACTGAAATAGCTTCATCTAATGTAGCAATATCTTCCCATGTACCATCTAAATATTGAATACTAACAATTGCATTACAAATAGCATTTTCATCTTGAACAATTGTTAAGGTTGCTACATTAGTAATAACATTAGTTGGATATACTAATGTATCATTTGCTTTAGCTTTAATTACTGGAGCTGTTTCTAAACGTTTATCATCTAAGTAATCACTATGTTTGATTTCTACACTACTTAAATCATCTACATAATGTAATGGATTATCGTTATTAGTTGTATTGAATTGCATTTCAAAGATTTGAACCCAGTTTCCACTAGCTTCAGTAGCTACTAAACGTAAGTAACTAGCTTCAATTTCATCAAATGTTACAGTTGATACATAACGTCCATTAATAACTTTATAAGCTGAACTTGTCGTACTTGCTACTTTAGTCCATGTACTTCCATCATTTGATACTTCAATATCCATTGCTGCAAAGGCATCACTTGCTCCATTAGCATTAGGATTTCCACCAAAATATACAACTACATCATGTAATTTATAAGTATTATCAAATTCTACTTGAACATAATCTCCTACTTCACTTCCACTTGCAGAATAGAATTGAGTATTGAAATTACCATCAAAGGCATTAGTAATACGATAAGTTTGATATGTAGTCATATTAGTTGTAACTTTTCCACTACCTTCAAATACACTTTCTTCTGGTTGTGAACTTTCAACAGCTAATGATTCTAATACAACATTAGTACCATCTTTAGTACATAATAAACGTACATATGCACTATTTACTTCTTCATCACTAAAGATTGTTTGACTATTAGCTTTTCCATTTTCAAGATTATCATTAATATCTACCCATTCAATACCATTTAATGAATATTGCACTTTAACATTACTTGTATCACTTAAAGTAGCACTAATACTTGCAACATTAATAACTTTAGGTAAAGCAATACCAACATAGTCATCTTTATTCATTGTTAAGGTTAAATCAGCAAGACCATAAATACCATCTTCATAAATAACTTCAACATCTTTTAAATCCATATTAGTAATAACTCTTGGATCTACTTTTTGATTAATATTAGCATTTAAAATATCATAAATAGTATCTTCATTTAATTGGTTTAATAAAGGTTTAATATATTTATCTCCTACTGATACTTTAGCACTACCATTTAATGTCTTAATCTTATAAGAATCAGCTTCTTTTAAGTATTCTTTAAATTGATTTGCTTTAGTAACTGTTGCTCCTAAATCACCATCTAAAGCATATTGTAAAGCATCCATTGCTGCTACTCCAGCATTTCCTAAAGCAGCATATGCATTTAAGTGTTCATTTATTTCTTCTAATAAAGCTTCATTAGAAATAGTTCTTAATTTAGTTGCATCACTTACCATTTGCGCAAAACGATTCTTTAAAGTAGTTACATCAGCTTTAGTAATTCCTTTTTCTAAAGCTGCTTCAAAAGCATTTAATTCATCTTTTAAATATTTAGATTCTTCAAAGACAAATCCACTTCCTTGGTTATTGTATGCTAAGTTATCAGCAAAACGTTCAAATTCTTCATTAGCTTGTGGCACTAATTCTTTAATTGCTTGTTTCCAACTTTCAGTACTGTTGAATTCATGTGTATTCCATGCATAATCAGCTCCACTATAAATAGCTACTTTAGAAGCATCAGCTTCTGACATTGGATTTAAGAAGAAACTATTAATGTTATCAACATCATTACTTAAACAATCTAATGATCCCATTAATAAGTGTCCATAGTAGTAATCAGTTACTGGATAGTTCCACCAAACTCCTAAATCACGATCAATTCCCGTCATGTTTTTAGGATATTCCATTACATTTTTATTAATAGCTGACATTGTTGAAGAACCAGTCCATAAAACAATAGCATCTTCATTTACATTTTGCATAAATGGTTTAAAATAAGTATTCCAATCAGCACCCCAACTATTAGTATAACGAGTTACAACTGTAATAAATGGTTTTACATCATCATATTTAGATGTTAGATATTCATATGCATCGTTAATAACACTTGCATGTCTAACTCCATTTGCTACTCCATAATCTAAGTCATCATAGAAAATACCAAATTGACGTACTCCTAAACTATATACTTGTTCTAATTTCGCAATAATTTTTTCATAGTCATCTACGATACCATTATTGTCATTATCACGTGTATAGTTGTAATCTGCTCCAGGGTGAACAGTCCAACAGAAGTCCATATTATTAGCTGTAGCAATTTCAGCTAATGATTGAATATGTTTTGCTTCTTCTTCAGGATATAATTCACGCCAAGATGCACGGTGATAAGGATCATCTTTTGGTGCATAAATATAAGTTGTCATTTTATATAAAGAAGTATCTTCAAATAATTGTGCACGATCTTCAAAAGTCCATGGAATACCATAGAAACCTTCTACATATCCTCTAAATTCAACATCAGGATAGTCAGATACATTTACTTCGGCAATTCTTCCATCAGTTGTTTGTTGTTGGAATAATTGTCTTAAAGACATAACTCCATAGTAAACTCCATCTTGATCACTACCAACAATAGTTACTTGTCCTTTTTTATTTACATCATCACTTGTATTTAAGACATAACCTTGAACATGATCAAGGGCTTTTTCATTATCATTTACCTCAGCACAATAATCACATTCAGCATCATCACATTTAGTAGCTAATACAATCGTAGCATTACTACTTACTTCATCAGTAAGATTATAATCAATTCCATTTTCTTCTAAAATGGCTTTTAATTTAGGTAAAGTAGCTTCTTCTTGTTTTCCATGAACAACAATATCAACTTTACCATCTAATTTCATTCCTTCATTTGATAATGAAGTCATACTTTGTGGTTTAGGATAAATACTTGCCTTAACCTCATTTGACACATTTTCTTTCTCATCAGCATGAATAACTTTAATGGTATTTAATGAAGAAAAAATCATTGCCAAACTTAAAATCGAACATAAAATTTTTTTCATTTTGTCTCTCCTCTTTCTATTAAAATATGTTACCAAAAAACAATCCTCCTTCCTTTTTAGTTGGTTAACACATTTATTACTAATATTATGTATGCGCTTTCTATCCGCTACATTTATTTTATCATATGTAATAAAATATAACAAAATCATTTTATGTAATTTTTTTACAAAAAAAACAAGTTCAAAAACGAACTTGTCTATTTTAATCCTTTTAATAATTGAGGATTATATTTCATAATAAATAATTCTAATGTTTCTTTTAAAACCTCAATTTGTGTTTTTAAATATGTTTCATCTTCAAATAAAGCAAAATGAACACATGCTCTAATTAAGATATAAATAAGTCCTACTAACTTATCAGATGGAATTCCTAATTTACTTTCTAAACTTTTTGCATATATTGCATAACGTTCTTCTACTCCTTGAAAAAAAGGTTTAGCATATTCACGATATTTAGGATGTGAATATACTTGATACATTAAACGATATTTTTTTCCATGTTTTTCTTTAGTCCAATAAGGTATTTCTTCAATATAGCGCCATAACTCAGGAATATTATTAGGAGCTTTAGCCATAAAATCATCTTCTACTTTAGTCATACAATATTGGGTAGATTGAATAATTAAATCATCCATATCTTTAAAGTATGTATATACTTTAGTATAATTAAATCCTTTTTCTTTAGCTAATATTCTTATCCCTGTCCCATGTAGACCATGCTCACAAAATCCATCAAAGCACATCTCCATTAATTCATTTTTACTAGTTATCCATTTTTCTGATTTATTTTCCACAAATTTCACCTCTTTTTTTTATCTCATCTCTAATTGAATATATCATTTTATTAATTTATTTGCAATAGTTAATCTTACCTTTAATTCTAAAAAAAGGAGTAAAAGGTAAACCTTTTACTCACTTCTTAAAGCAATAACTGGATCTTTCTTCGCTGCACTTCTTGATGGAATAATTCCTGCAAATAGTGTTAGAATCATACTAATAACAATCAAGATAATGGCTACTGGAATTGGTAAATAAGCATTTACATTCATAATACCGGTTACTTCATGAATAATTGCATTAATTGGGAAGGTTAGAATAATTGTTACAACAACTCCTAATAAACCCGAAGTAAATCCAATAATTAATGTTTCCGCATTAAACATATTACATACTTCTTTCTTACTAGCTCCAATTGCTCTTAAGATACCAATTTCTTTAGTACGTTCTTGAACTGAAATTAAGGTAATAACACCAATCATAATACTAGATACAATTAATGAAATTGCGACAAAGGCAATTAAGATATATGTAATAGCATTAATTACACTAGTAATACCTGACATCATTAAACCAACATAGTCAGTATATTTAATTCGTGCCATTTCTTCAACCGTATCATTATAGGCAGTAATTGCATCTTCAATAACATCTTTATTCGCAAAACTACTAGCATAAATATGCATTGCACTTGGATCATCAACATCTACATAACCTAATTCACGTAAGTTTTGTTCATATGTTGATGTGGAAAATTCCATAATTTCATCATAATAAACACTCATCTTTTCATCATTAGCATTAGTTAATTCTTGATTTAAAGCATATACTAATTGACTAGTTGGCATCATTTCCATTTGTTGTGCAACTTGTTGAGCATATTGTTGTTTGATTGATAATTTAAGTGCTTCATTAAATAATTCTTCAAATTCTTCATCATTCATTGAAGCTAAATAGTTATTTAAATCATCTTCATTAACTTTCATTTGTTCTTGTAAACCTTGTTTTAATAAGGCTTCTTGTTGTTCTCTAGTTTGTCCTAAAGTAGCTTGTTTAATCATGGCATCCATTTCTTCATCGGTTGGAATAGATTTCATTTTAATATAAACATTAGCTTTACTTTCATCATTTAATGATTCAACATATTCGATAAAGTCTTCACGTTTTTCTTTATCAGTTAAATTTTTAGTTGATTCTTCAAATGGTAATTTAGTAAAAATATCAATATTTTTATTAGCTAATTGATCATTAATAGCTACTTTATCATGGTTTTGGTTAATAACATAATCAGTTAATGCATAAGTATATGCAATTCCACTTCTTAACATTCCAGCATCACTAGTTTCACTTTGACGAATAATTCCACTTACTTTTAAAGGAATTGCATTATCATATAAGTATTTTAAACCAGCTTCGTTATCTCTTAAATCGGTATAAGTATCACTATTTTCATCATAACTATAGCAATCACCATTTAAGACTACTCGATATTCTCGATCACATATTTCTTGATATGTATATTTACTTTCTACAGTTTCTAATTCAGTTTGATTCATAGCTGCATCTAAAATATCATCAATTTCTGATTGTGGTTTTAATCCTAAGGCATATAAAGTTAAGTCATCTAGTTCGTTATTTTCATCAACAACTAATACAACTTCATTATATGCACTTGGCCATTCACCATAAATGACATCATATTGTTTTTTCACAACATCATTTACTAAACCACCATCTTTAGCTCCCATTAATTCTTGCCACAATTTCATTTGGCTAGTTGATGAACTAGAGACCATTGACATCATATTGTTACGTGAATCAACCATTTGACTCATATCTACAGCCATAAATTTAGATACCATATCGGTTAATAAACTTTCTGTATCTGAATATACAATATCACCATCGATATTTTTAGTATATACATGTAAATCAAAGTTATATGAGTATTGTACTCCATTAACAGCTTTATCTAATAATTCATCTTCTTGTTGTTGTTTTTCAAAACCTTCTTTAAATGTTTTTAAATCATTTTCGGTTTTTTCCGCATTATTTAAAGCATCTACCATTTCATAAATAGAAGATTTTGAATAAATATTGTCTAAACCATGATCAGCATCATTATTTTCAATATTCATAAAAGCCATCATAACTCCCGATAAATCGACACTACTTTTTTCAATAGTTAAAGGATATGATGATAAAGTACTTTCTTGTACTTCGTTAATATAAGTTGTTAGTCCTTGCGAAATAGCAAAAATCAAGGCAATCCCAATAATCCCAATACTACCCGCAAAACTTGTTAGAATGGTACGACCACGTTTTGATAATAAGTTTTTTAATGATAAAGAAAAAGATGTTGACCATTTCATTGATGGTTTTTTTACTTTTCCTTCTTTTTTTACTTCAACTTCACCATCAAATGGAGCACTATCTTCAATAACTTCTCCATCTAACATTTTAATAATTCTCGTTGAATATTGTTGGGCTAATTCAGGATTATGCGTAACCATAATAACTAAACGATCTTTAGCTACTTCTTTTAAGATTTCCATTACTTGAACACTAGTTTGTGAATCTAGGGCTCCTGTTGGTTCATCCGCTAAAATAATTGCTGGATTATTAACTAAGGCACGAGCAATTGCTACCCTTTGCATTTGTCCTCCAGACATTTGATTAGGTTTTTTATTTAATTGATTACCTAATCCAACTTGTTTTAAAGCTTCAATTGCTCTTTCTCTACGTTCTTTTTTACTAACTCCAGATAAGGTTAGGGCTAATTCAACATTTTGTAATACGCTTTGATGTGGAATTAAGTTATATGATTGAAAAACAAATCCAATACTATGATTACGATAAGCATCCCAATCACGATCTTTATAATTTTTAGTGGAAATTCCTTCAATTAATAAATCTCCATCACTATATTGATCTAAACCACCAATAATATTTAATAATGTTGTTTTTCCACAACCACTTTGTCCTAAAATCGAAACAAATTCATTCTTTCTGAATTTTAAAGAAATACCTTTTAAAGCATGAACTACTTCAATACCTTCATAATCTTTTTTAATATTTTTTAGTTCTAACATAAAAAACCTTCTTTCTACAATGTAATTTTATCATATTTTTTATTAGGAATTAATATTAAATTACATTTCACAACTTTTCACACAGAGCAAAAAAGGAAGTGTTACCACTTCCTTTAGCTTTATCTTACTTCTTGATTAAGTTAGATAATTG
>CAZQJH010000073.1:0-8561 GCA_964593515.1 uncultured Erysipelotrichaceae bacterium | reverse complement strand
GCACAGGAACATATTTCCTTAATACTAATATAATTTAATTCTTTTTTTTCTAATAATTTAATTAAAGTTTGATCAAATAATGTCGCAGTATTAAAATATTTACTTTGATGTTTATTCACTTAATACCACACCTTTCAAATGTCATTTAGTCTACATCAATAATTTCATTAGCTAATTTAATTATATCATAAGCATATTTTTCTTTAGATGCAGCTAATATTTTTTTGTATAAAAAATAATTAATACTGACTCCAATAATACCAATGATTCCAATGATAATTCCTAAAACGAAATAATCACCAATAACTTTCATTGATAAACACATACCAATTCCTAATACTAGACACATAATGATTCCATGCGTGAAAGCAAAGATTTCAGCTGGTCTTTTAGCTTTACGATCTAATTTTTTTAAAGCTACTACTTTTGATTCACTTTTCTTTGAATATTCATTTGCTACATTTTGTGCATAAATTTTATCTGTATTCATATAATCAACCTCCATTTCTGAATACGTTGTTATTTTAAAACAATTATTAAAGATATTAAACAACACAAATAAGCTAAATTGTTGATTTAAGAACATTTTTGGGCATATATATAAGCGTGGAGGTCATAAATGAAATATATTAAGTTATTTTTAGGTATTGTTTTAATGATTATTGTTGCTTCATTAATTTACTTTGGAGGTTTAATAAAACCACACTATATTTATAATTTAGTCGATAAAGTTGATGTATTTGATAAAGAACTTAAGTTTAAAGTTGAGAAAGTGTCATGGTTTAAAAGAAATAAGGTAAATGTTAGGATTAAAGGTGATTATGATTTAAATAAATTAGGTCATTATGAAATTGAACTATATGATGATGATTACTTAATTAGCAAATATATGTTTGAAGTTGTTGATCGAATAGCACCTACTTTAAAATTAAATGGTAATAAAACGATGGTTTTATTTCAGAATCAAGAATTTGTGGATGAAGGAGTTGAAGTATATGATAACTATGATCAAAATTTAAAAGTTAAAACTAGCAAAATTAATTTAAATAAATTAGGTAAACAAGAAATTATTTATAAAGTAGTTGATTCTAGTGGAAATGAACAAAAGGTTATACGTAATATATATGTATATCAAGATCCATTACAAACAACCATAAAATATGATTATGATACTTATGATAATAATTATTTAGAATGGTGGTTTCATAAAAGTAGTGATCATCAACGAAATGATGCTTGTATGAGTAGTGAAGAATTAAGTAAATATCATGCTTATTATATAGGTGAGGCTAGTAAAGTTTTATATTTAACTTTTGATGAAGGGGGTAATGATGTTACTTATGTGAAAGAAATTGCTGAAGTTTTAAACCAAGAAAAGATTAAAGCAACTTTCTTTTTTACCCGTAATTATTTATTAAGTGAACCTGAATTTGTAAATGAATTAGTTAAAGCAGGGCATTTAGTAGCTAATCATAGTTGGCATCATTATGATATGAGTAATTTTGCGAACGAGAATCAAATTAATGAATTTATTAAAGAATTAACAATGTTTGAACAAACTTATATGGAAGTATGTAAACAAGAAATGACTAAAGTTTTTAGATTTCCCAAAGGTGGTTTTAGTGAGCGTTGTTTAAAAATAGTTGCGGATTTAGGTTATCGTAGTTATTTTTGGTCACATGCTTATTATGATTATGCTTATGATTTAAGTTATGATGAAGCATATCATAACTTAATGGATTATTATCATCCGGGTGCAATATATTTAATACATCCTAGTAATAAAGGAAATTACGAAGCTTTAGGGACATTTATTCAGGAAATGAAGAAATTAGGCTATCGTTTCGCAACGGTTGATGAAATAAAGTAAAAAATGTGATAAGTATACATTAACTTGCTATTTTAGAAAGATATCAGTATAATAAGGACGGTTTAGAAAATTAATTATGAAGTGAGGTTCTAATATGAAAAAAATATTATTATTAATATGTGCATGTACAATGTTATTTGCATGTTCAAGTAAACAAGATGATGGGAATTACTCAACAATGACCGGTAAAGAAAAATTAGTATTAGCTATTAATGAAGAAAAACCATATGCTTATCCCGTTGATAATCAAAGTGATTATTCCGTTTATGTTAATAGTGATCAATTCTATGAAGGTTTTGATGTTAGAGTAGCTCGTTATTTAGCTAGTAGTTTAAATCGTGAAATTGAAGTTAAGAAAATGAATGAAGAACAAGCTGTAACAGCTTTAAATGATGGAGAAATTGATTTATATTTATCAGCTATTACCCAAGATGAACTTAATGAAGATAACTTAGATTATCTTGCTTATTATGAAGAAGGATATGGTATCTTAGTTAATAGTAAAGGTAAATGTACTGATTTTAAAGAAATTAGTAAGTTTAAAAAGAAAAAAGTTGGAGTAGTTAGTGGTGATGCTAATGCTAAAGCTTGTTTAAATGAAATTGAAGAAGTTAAAGCCCAAGATGATTTTGCGAATTGGGATGATGCTTTAAGTGCATTAAGTGATAAAAAAATTGATGGAATTATTGCTCCTATTTCGCAACTTAAACAATATGCTAAAACGACAAAAAATGTTAAAGTATTAACATTTGAAGAAGAAAAAGGTTTTACTTCAACAAATACCTTATATTTAGCTTTAAAAAATGAAATTAGTAAGCAAGAAGAAGGTTTATATGTTGATATTAAAGCTGCTTTAACTAACCTAGATGATGAGATTAAAGCTGATTGGATGAAGGTATCAATTAAATAAAATCACAATCTTTCGTAATTTTTTACGAAAGATTTTTTAGTTTTTACCCCTTTCGCACGAATAAATAAATGTGCAGGGGAGGGATTAGATGAACGAGATGGATAAAGTTCATGAAATGAAAAACGAAATGATGTTTTTAAAAGGTTATGTGAAAAACTTACGTATGTATAGTATTTTATACGATAACCAAGAAGAAAAAGGATTGATGATCAATGATTCGATAATGGATTATTTGCATTACACACGCAGTGTAATTGATTGCCGTAAGCAAAATCGTGTCCAAAATAATCCAATATTAATTGCGATGGAGCAAATTGAAAAACAAAATTCACGTATTAGTGCAGAACATGCACGTGCTTATATTGACTTAAGTGCGATTGAACAATTACATCATAATCAAAGTCAATTATTAATTGATTATTATATCCGTGATTTAGATAAAGAAGTTATTTGTAAACGATGTGGTGATATTACTAGAAGTACTTTTTATCGACGTTTAAATAAAGCTTTAGCTAGTCTTTACGATCTTTTAAGAAGTTATTAAGGTTTTCTTAATTAGTATGGCATGAGGTGGTGATTGAATGCCTTTTGTGGTATAATCTGTAATACTGGAGGGATTATATGAGAAAACCTATCGTTATTAATATGTTATCTAGTGCTAATAAAGTAGATGGGCAAGGTGTAGGTAGTGCTTATGAAGAACAAGTTGAATTGGTCTCACAAGGGGCACCTGATTTATTTGAAGTTAGAGTCAATAGTGTAAAAAAATCAGATATCGTACACTCACATACTGTTGATCCACAAAACTTTGTTAGAATGATGAATGGTAATACAGCTCATGTGGCTTATGTTCATTTTTTACCTGAAACACTAGATGGTAGTATTAACTTACCAAAACCTATTTTTAATGTTTTTAAAGCTTATGTAATTAGTTTTTATAAAGCTGCCGATTATTTAGTTGTAGTGAATCCAGATTTTGTTGATAAATTAGTAGATCATGGAATTGAACGTGAAAAAATCGTATATATACCAAATTATGTATCAAAAGAAAAATTTTATCCACTTAGTGAAGATAAAAAAAGTTTGATACGTAATAAATATGGAATTGATAAAGATGCCTTTGTAGTAATTGGGGTTGGTCAAGTACAAAGTCGTAAAGGAGTTTTAGATTTTGTGGAAGTAGCCAAAAAATTACCTGATGTTACTTTTAT
Organism: uncultured Erysipelotrichaceae bacterium; assembly: GCA_964593515.1. GTDB lineage: Bacteria > Bacillota_I > Bacilli_A > Erysipelotrichales > Erysipelotrichaceae > JAXJYR01. The sequence goes on along the minus strand of CAZQJH010000073.1, from coordinate 4,570 downwards.
ATGGTGTGGAGGTTTTTCCTTTGGGGTTATTACTGATGGATATAACGAATTAAAAGAAGTAGTCGAAAATCCATTACCAAATGTAAAATTCTTAGGGATTATTCCACGTGAAGAAATGAATGATCTTTATAACATTGCGAATACATTATTTATGCCATCATATAATGAATTATTTCCTATGTCGATACTTGAAGCATGTAATCTAAAGTTACCTTTAGTTTTACGTAATTTAGATTTATATAAAGATATTTTATTTGATAATTATTATTATGGGGAAAATAATGATGAATTTGCTAGTCTAATTATGGAATTAAAAAATAATAGTTTAGTATATGAGCAAGCACAAAATAAAGCAGATAATATTTCCATATATTATTCAAAAGATAATGTTTTGAAAATGTGGAAAGATTTTTATACTAAAGTTTATAATGAATTAGAAGATGGTTCATTACTAATAAAAAGAAAAGAAACTAGAGAAAAACACAAAAATAAAGGAGATAACAAATGAAAAATTCATCGAAAAATTATTTAATTAATTTTCTGTTGATTTTAGCTTTTACGATTTTTGGGTTATGGTTTGCTTTAAAAGATAATTATGTACAAGTTGTTGAATTGATAAAATCTTTACCTTTACCTTATCTTTTATTGATTATGTCCGGGGGGATTTTATATGGTATTTTTGCAGGATTAGTTCTTACTAATATTGTACGAAGAAATAAAAAAGATTTTAAATATCGACAAGGTATTGTTAATGCCTTGATTGGTTTGTTTTTTTGTGGGATTACACCAAGTGCGACCGGTGGACAATTTGTACAAGCTTATTGCTTTAAAAAACAAGGTCTTTCTTATCAAGAAAGTGCTAGTGTTTTATGGGCTGATTTTATTATTTATCAAAGTGTAATGATGATTTATGTTACCATTTTGTTTTTCTTGAAATTTAATTATTTTCTTGAATTAATTGGTCCATGGTTTTTAGGAATAGTAGTTGGTTATATAATTAACTTGTTTGTTATTGGGATTTTATGGACAATGGCTTTATTCCCAAAATTATATGTTTTTTTATCACAAAAAGTAGTAGTCATCTTAGCTAAGGTTAGGATTGTGAAAGATAAAGATAAAACTTTAGAATCATGGGGAATGCAAGTACAAGGATTTACTCAAGAAATTAAAAAGATGAGTAATGATAAAAAGATGATTGTGAAGTGTGTTATTTTAAGTATAATTAGAATGACTATTCAATTCTCGTTACCTTTTGTAATTATGCGTTGTATTGGGATTGAAATTGGTTTTGATTTCTTTGTGGATACACTAGCTTTATCTAGTTTTGTTTTAATGTCAAATGCTTTTATTCCTTTACCAGGTGCTAGTGGAGGAACAGAAGTAGTTTTCACAGCTTTATTTACGCCAATGGTTAAAGAAAGTGCTATAGCTAGTGGAGTTATGGTTTTATGGCGTTTTTCAACTTTCCATATGTTATTGATTGTGGGAGCAATATTATTCTTAAGTTTTAAAAAATATTATGCTAAAATAGAAATGAAAATGGAACAGGAGGGATAAATATGCGTATTGCATTAGTTAGTGATGCCTATACACCTGATGTTAATGGAGTAGTATCAAGTGTAGTTACGTTACAAAAAGCATTAGAAAAGCTAGGACATACGGTATTTATTATTACTAATCATAAAGGTTTGCATATTACTAAGGAAGGTAATGTTTTAAGATTACCTGGAATTGAATTAAAGAAACTTTATGGATATAAAATATCAACCCCTTTTCATATTAGTGCTACTAGTGAAGTAGAAAAAATGAATTTGGATGTTATGCATGTGCATACTGAATTTGGGGTTGGAATCTTTGGTAGAATGGCAGCGAAAAGTTTAAATATTCCCGTTGTTACTACTTATCATACTAATTATGAAGATTATACACATTACATTAATTTAATTAATAGTAAATCAATTGATAAAATTTCTAAAAAAGCAGTTGCTCAATATTCACGCTTTATTTCAAATGGAGCGCAATGTGTTATTTCACCAAGTGCTAAAACTAAAGAGACTTTAATTGAATATGGAGTATATTCACCAATATTTGTTATTCCTACTGGGTTGGATTTTGATTCATTTAAACCAGAATATCGTGATTATGATAAAGTGGCGGCAATTAAAAAACAATATGGTATTATGGAAGATGATCATATTGTTGTATATATTGGAAGAATTGCTAATGAAAAAAGTATTGATATTCAAATTAGAGGAATGCAATATGTTAAAGATGAAAAAATTAAATTGATGATTGTTGGTGGAGGACCGATCTTAGATGATTTAAAGGCTTTAGCTAAAAGTTTACATTTAGATAATCGAGTTATTTTTACTGATCAAGTATTAAATGCTGAAATAGGTGAATATTATGCATGTGGAGAATGTTTTGTCTCAGCTAGTTTATCAGAGACGCAAGGTTTAACTTATATTGAAGCGATGGCAGCACATTTACCGGTTTTTGCTCGTTATGATGATGTATTAAAAGAATTAGTGGTACAAGATGAATGTGGAGCATTCTTTAGCGATGAACAAGACTTTGCAGCTAAAATAAGTGCATATTTCACTTTGGATGAAGAAGCAAGAGAAAAACAAAAAGAAATGGCTGCTACCATTGTAGAAAAATATGATTCAAAAGTATTTGCGCAAAAAGTTTTAGAAGTTTATTATCAAGCAATTGATAATTTTGCTAATTGCTATGAAGTTATCCGAATTAATAGTTGTGATACTTATGTGAAAATCACCTTTATGAATGCATCAAGTAAAGAAAATGAAGTATTATGTGTTAGTTTAGATGACTATATCGATATGAAAATTAGTTTACACACCTCAATTACTTTTGAACAATTTGAATTTTTAAAAGAAAAAGAAGCTATTTTATTGGCTTATAGTAATGCAATTCATAAATTATGTAATCATGCTTATAGTGAAAAACAAATGCTTGAATATTTAAATCGTGATGCTTCATTAGATGAAGAAGCAGCTTTACAAATTATGGATAAATTAAAAGAAGCAGGTTACTTAAATGATTATAACTATGTAGTAGATCGCTTAAATAGTGTTCGTTATGCTTTAAAAGGTAAAAATGCAATTGAAAAAGATTTACGTAAAAAAGGTATTTCGCAAGAAATTATTGATGAAGCTTTAGTTGATTATGATGTTGAAGAAGATACTTATAAAGCTTTACAAGCAGCGAAAAAAATTAAAAATAGTTTAACTGGAATGTCTTTAAAAGAACAAAAACAAAAAATGATTGATAAATTATTACAAGCTGGATTTGATTTTGATATTATTAAAGACAGTGTTGAGAAAATATTTGAGGGTGAAAAAGAAAATTATGGGGCTTTAGAATCTTTGATTTTAAAAGCTAAACGTCGTTATGAACGAAAATATGAAGGAAATGTATTGAAACAAAAAGTAATAACTTATTGTTGTCAAAAGGGCTATATGTATCAAGATATAGTTAATAAGATAGAAGAAATGGAGTACTTTAATGAATAAAAGAGTTATAGATTTAGTGGAAAAAGATGTCGTAGATGCTCCTTTATTGATCCAACAACTATCTAAAGGAGTGAATGCTTCAAATGACTATTATTTAGTATTATTACTACAAGATCAAAGTGGAAGTATTGATTCACGTTTATGGCATGTTAAAGAAGAAGATTTAGAAAAATTTAAAGTAGGAATGATTGTTCGTGTCCAAGGTACTGTAATTTCACATCGTAAAGCTTTACAATTAAAAATTAGTAGTATTGAAGAAGTTGATATGAACGATATTGATTTACAAAGCTTTGTGAAATGTGGACCATATTCAGCTGAATTTTTAAAAGAAGCAATTTATAAAGTTATTGATGAAATGCAAGATTCATTACTAAAAGGAATTAGTAAAGGTATTGTTGATGAATATCAAGAACAATTTTTTACATATCCTGCTGCAATGAAAAATCATCATGATCATTTTGCTGGTTTAGCTACACATGTTTATGGTATGCTTAAAATTGCTGAAGGAATTAGTGAATATTATGATTTCATTGATAAAGATTTACTAAATGCTGGAATCATTTTACATGATATTGGTAAAATATTTGAATTAAGTGGGGTAATTGGTTGTGAGTATACAGTTCAAGGTAATCTATTAGGACATATTACGATTGTTGAAAATATGATTAATGAATATGCTCATAATAATGGTTATGATGTTAATGAAGAAAAATTGATGTTATTAAAACATATGGTTTTAGCACATCATGGTAAAAATGAATATGGATCACCAGTTTTACCAATGATTCCTGAAGCTGAATTACTATATTTAATAGATAATATGGATGCAAGAATGCAAAGCTTTAAAAAAGCATTAGATGGAGTTGAAGCTGGCGGTTTTACTCCTCGTATATTTGCTTTAGAAAATCGAATGTTATATAAACGTAAAGGAAAGTAAGAAATTACTTTCTTTTTTTAAAAATTATTGTAGACGATTACAATAAATTCATAGTATAATATTATGCGGCTGTTTAGGGGAGTTATAGCTTAAATAG
>CAZQJH010000072.1:0-8618 GCA_964593515.1 uncultured Erysipelotrichaceae bacterium | reverse complement strand
ATAGATAACAATCAAAATCGGTAAAAAATAATATAAAAAACTAATACTTGAGAAAATCATACTTAAAAAAAGATTCTCATGCGAGAATCTTATAATTCGTTAAATACGTTGTAAATCCCTTCGCGAGTAACTTGTTCTTCAACCATGATTAAAATTACTAAATCACCTTTGTTTTCCACAATGATATTTTCTGGTGTAACTTCAACACATAACCATTTAGCTGGATTTACGTTTTCTTTGATTGTTGTTTTGATTGCTTCTACATCAGCTCCTTCATTAACACGTAATAAAACAACTGAGTGTGGAATAGAGCTCATTGCTGGTTCACTAGCTAATGCTTCTTTGTAATCAATATCACTACTTCCTAAGAAATATTCGATGTTTTCATCATTGATTTCAGTTTGAACTAATTCCATTGGTTTTTCATCATCAGCTAAAGTTGAATATAAACTTGTCATAATATCAGCTAAGTTTCCTTCAACATTTTTTTCTTGAGTTGTACATCCAACCATCATCATAAATGTTGTAACAACTAATGTCATTGTGAATAATTTTTTGATTAATTTCATAATATCCTCCTAATAATCAAAGTTGTGAGCGCTTTTGATCTAATATCAAAAAGAAAAGAACGATATAAAAATCGTTCTTTAAACGTACTACTATTAGTTTGTATAGTTATCGAAATATCCTTGTACTAAGACAATTGGTGTTCCTTTATCACCAGAACCACTTGTTAAGTCACATAATGAACCAATTAAATCAGTTAATTGACGTGGCGTAGTTCCTTGTGATGCCATATTACCTACAAGGTTATCATCCTTCGCTTTAATACTGTTAGAGATTGCTTCTTTTAAAGCTTCTCCACTTAAATCTTTAAAGTCGTTGTCAGCTAAATATTTTAATTTTAATTCATTTGGTGTACCAATTAAACCATCAGTGAAGGCTGGAGAAACTACTGGGTCAGCTAATTCCCAAATTTTACCTTGAGGATCTTTGAAAGCCCCATCTCCATAAACCATAACCTCTACATGTTTACCTGTTGCATCAAATAAACGTTTTTGTACATCTAATACTAAATCTTTACATTCTTGTGGGAATAATTTAATTGTATCTTCAGTTGATTTATTAGATCCTAATAAACCATATTTTTCATTAAATCCACTTCCATTTACAGAGCTTGTTAAAATGTCATCTAAACTACATACTACTTTAGCTCCGTTTTCTAATAAAATACGTTTTGTTCTTTTTCTTGTGTGAATATCACAGTTTAATACACAATCAGTGTAATCTAAAATTGTTTTCGCGTTGTTTGCGAAAATTACTTCAACTTCAGCTCCTGCTTCTTTCACGATATTTGAATAATATTCAACATAATCTACTCCAGTAAATTCATGTTTGTTGTCTCCAAATAATCTTCTATAATCAGCTAAACTTAATACATCAGTATATGGATTAAGTTTTGCTTCATCTAACTGATCCCAAGAAATTAAAGCATTTCCAACTTCATCACTTGGATAGCTAAGCATTAATACAACTTTCTTAGCTCCCATGGCAATTCCTTTTAAACAAATTGCAAAACGATTTCTTGAAAGAATTGGGAAGATAACTCCAATTGTTTCTCCACCTAATTTTTCTTTAACATCGGCTGCAATATCTTGTACTGAAGCATAGTTTCCTTGGCTTCTAGCTACAATTGATTCAGTTACCGCTACAACATCTTTATCACGTAAACTAAATCCTTCGCTTTCAGCTGCTTCTAATACACTATCCGCAACAATTTTTGCTAGGTCGTCTCCTTCACGAATAATCGGACAACGAACCCCTCTTGATACGGTTCCAACTTTTCTTTCCATAGATCAACTCACCTTTCTTTATTTTAGTTAAGACGCTCACTTTCCCCTTAACAGTATAATAATATAGTGTTTTATCTAAAAAAACAAGAAAAAGTTAATATTTTTTTATAACTTTTTCTTGTTGTGTACATTTATCCCCAAGTGTATCACTAGGAATAAACAATTAACTTAATATTTTACTCTTAGCTAAGGCTTCCATACTTGCTTTTAATTCATCATCTTCTAAAACTAAAGCCATGCGTACATAGCCTTCACCATACTTACCAAAAGCATTTCCCGGAGTTACTAATATTTGACATTCATTAAATAAAGTTAAAGCAAATTCTTCACTACTTTGATATTTTTCAGGTATTTTAGCCCATACAAACATCGTTCCTTTACTTGGTTCAATATCCCAACCTAACTCATGACAACTTTTAATTAAATAATCTCTTCTTCGCTTATAAGTTGCACATGTTTCATTAATGACATCACGAGGTAGACTTAATGCAGTTATCGCACTTTTTTGAATTGGTAAAAACATTCCATAATCAATATTACTTTTTAAGATTTTTAAAGCATTAATAATTTCTTGATTACCAACAGCAATACCTATTCTAGCTCCCGCCATTCCATAACTTTTAGAAAATGAATTAAATTCAATTCCAATATCTTTACTTCCTTCATAAGCTAAAAAACTTTTACCAACTTTACCATCAAAAACTAAATCACTATAAGCATTATCATGTAATACGACAATATTATATTTTTTCGCAAAAGCAATTAATGCTTCAAACCATTCATCATTAGCTATTGCTCCTGTTGGATTATTAGGATAAGAAACAATCATTAACTTAGCTTGACGAGCTATTTCTTCATCAATATCATCAAATTGAATTAAATAGTCATGTTCTTTAACCATCGGCATTTCATATATCTTAGCCCCAGCTAAGATGGCCCCATTACTAAAAGCTGGATATGATGGTGCAGGAATTAAAACATAATCCCCTTCATCACATAAAGCTAAAGCGATATGAGCTAAACCTTCTTGGGAACCATGTAAAGACATTATTTCACTATCAGCCACTAATTCTACTCCATAACGTTTGGCATAATAAGCAGCAATACTTTCTTTTAATTCTAATGTATCATGAATAGCATACATATAATTAGTTGGTTTACTAATTTCTTCTTTCATCGTATCGATTATTGCTTGGCTAGGGGCTATTTTAGGACTACCAATCGTATAATCATACACTTTTTTACCTTCTTTGATTGCTTGTTGTTTAGCTTCATCTAAACTAGAAAAAACCGAGGTATTTAACTTTTCTAATCGTTTGGAAAACTTCATATAATTCCCCCTTTTTTTGTATAGTATAACATAAAAGGATGAGAAAATCTCATCCTTTAAGAGTTAGATGCTACAATTTTAACTTTACTCCATAATGAAGCCATCATTTTTCTAGTTGTTTCATCATATTTAAATACTTCATCTTGTTGATAATCACTACGTGGTAAATAAGCATCAATACCTGCAAATTCTCCATCACCAATTGATAAGTCATTCATAACTGCTTCATTAGGTGAAGTATAACCAACATATACTGAATTTTCATATGCATTATCATATTCAGTTACATAGTTAATAAATTCATGTGCTAAATCAATATTTTTAGCAGTTTTAGGAATTACCATAGCATCATACCATAAGTTAGTTCCACTATCAGGCATATAGAAGCCCATATTTTCATTTTCATTCATGATATATGTAGCATCCCCTGAATAAACAATTCCTAAAGCTTTACGAGCTTGGACCATGTTATCAATAATTTCATCGGTAACAATTTCCACATTCATAGTTTCCACAATATCAACTAACCATTCATAAGCTTTATTTAATTCTTGTTCACTAGTAGTATTCATTGAATAACCTAAAGCTTTTAATGCCATCATAAATGAATCACGTTCTGAATCATATAAATAAACATTACCTTGATATTTTGAATCTAAGAAAATATTAAATCCTTCTGCATTTAAATCATCTTCATTCACAATTGTTTTATCATAAATAATTCCAACACTTCCCCAGAAATAAGGAATTGAATAGTCGTTATTTATATCATAAGGTAAATTTAAGACTTTATCACTTAAATTATCCATACATGTAAGTTTGCTATGATCTAAAGTTAATAACTTATCTTCGTTAATTAAACGTTCAATCATATAATCACTTGGAACAATTAAATCATAAGATTCTTCATTAGCTACTTTAATATACATTTGTTCATTTGATTCAAAGTTATCAATAATAACATCAGCCCCTGTTTTTTCTTCAAAACCTCTAATAATATTATCACTAATATATTCCCCGGGAATATATAAATGTAAGCTTTGACCTTCATATAAGCGATTTTGAGAAGTTTTAAATGGATTAACCACACATACTCCCCCAACTAAAACAACTAAGGCTAAAGCCACTTTAATAACGGTATGGCTAGCTTTACTAGTCTTAACTTCTTGCTTAGGTTTAATCATTGGTACAACATTCACAATTACTAAAACTAAAGTAATAATTACTACTACTAATGTTGATAAAGCATTAATACTAGGATTTACCCTTTTAGACATCGTATAAACCATAATACTTAAGTTTTTAACTCCACCACCCGTTGCGAAATAAGAGATGATGAAATCATCAAAAGACATTGTGAAAGCAATTAAAGCTCCCGAAATAACTCCTGGCATAATTTGAGGAACAATTACTTTCGTTAATGCTTGCCATGGACTAGCTCCTAAATCCATTGCAGCATTAGCTAAGTTAGGATCTAATGACCTAATCTTAGGCATAACACTTAAAATTACATAAGGTATACAGAAAGCAATATGAGCTAATAATAAAGTTATTAAACCTTTTTCAATCTTTAAAGTCATAAATAATAACATTAACCCAATAGCTGTAACAATTTCGGGATTCATAATTGGAAAATCATTAATTTGTAATACAATATCTTTCACAATCTTACGTGAATTAGAAATTCCAATGGCTGCAATCGTACCGACGATTGTGGAAACAATAGTTGCAATAATAGCTACAAAGACTGTAACATATAATGATTGCATCATATCACGATTCTCAATCATTCTTTGATACCATTGTAAAGAGAAACCAGTAAAAGTTGTTAATGATTTAGAATCATTAAAAGAGAAGACAATCATAAAGATAATTGGTAGATAAAAGAAGATTAAAGCTAAAGCCATTAAAACTTTACCAAAAATACGATTATTTTTCTTCACGTCTTCTACCTCCTTTACCAGCATTACGGTTTTCTACAGCACGTACAACATACATACTAACCATCATAATAACCGCCATAATTAAAGAAATAGCACTACCAAAATTCCACTCACCTACGGTAATGAATTGATTTTCAATTACGTTACCAATCAAGTAGAATCCTCCTCCACCTAATAATTTAGGAATGAAGAATGAACTAACTGCCGGTAAGAATACTAAAGTAATCCCTGAAATAACTCCTGGTAGAGATAAAGGAAAGACTACTCTTCTAAATGTTTCAAAACGATTAGCTCCTAAATCAGCACTAGCTTCAATTAAAGAGTGATCCATCTTACATAAAGAAGTATTAATTTGTAGAATCATAAATGGTACAAAGTTATATACCATCCCTAATAATACTGCTCCTTCTGTATATAGTAATTCAACATCACCTAAACCAAATATCGATAATATTTGACTTATTAAACCTCCTTTGGATAAAATTCCAATCCAAGCATAAGTTCTAACTAACATATTAATCCACGTTGGCATCGTAATTGCTAATACTAAAATACTTTGAACTTTTTCACTACTTTTAGAAATAAAATAAGCAATTGGATAACCAATTAGGATACAAATAACGGTTGTTTTAAAAGCAATAACAATTGATCGCCATAAGATTAATAAGAAATCTTGGTCGGTAAAAAATCTTATAAAGTGATCAAAAGTAAATTTGAAACTAACAATTTCATTACCACCTTCACTAAATGCATAAAAAGCAATTAATAACATTGGTAAAACAATCATTAGGGCTATCCATACAATGTATGGAATAGCTAAATGTGACATTTTTTTCATCTAGAATCCCATCTTTTCCATAACATGAATATCTTCTGGGAAGAAAGTTAAACCGACCTTTTCGCCTTCAGCACAGAAATCAGTGGTATGAATTTTAAAGATACGACCATTTGTTGAGAAGGTAATTTTATAAACTCCTTCTTTAATATCTTCTGGATCAAAGTCATAATCAACATTCATATCAATAGCAATATTTTCATTGCTTAATTTCCATCCTTGAGCACTTGCCCATGTTTTTAAATCTGTATCTAAAGCTTGTGATTCTTTAATTTCATCAACTGTTTTAAAGAAGTTAAAAGCCATTACTGCTTCATTAGCTTTTTCATTCTTCACAAATGGTTGGTTAACTACGAAAATTCTTCGCTCAACACTAGTACCATTAGCAGTTGAGAAAACAATTGGATATTCCCCAATTTCTTCTTTTAAGTCACAATCAATTTTAGAAATAGAAATTAATTCATCACTATTTGGATCCCATGCTTGCGCATCTGAACGTGCAATCATTTCTTTTTCATCTAATGCTTTCACATCTTCTAAATCCACATAGAAGTCATTAGCACTAATTTTTTCTTGTCCATTATTTCCTGTAACATCATGGTTAGAAATAACATGCATGTTAACACATACTGTGGTACCAGGTACCGTTTCAACCATAATTTCATAATGAACTCCTTTGAATAAGGTCGAAATAACTTCTCCATGCATTTTCCCATCTTCTAAGGCAACAATATCAATATCTTCAGGTCGAATTACAACATCAACTTCTTCATTAGTTTTAAATCCCATATCAACACAATCAAAGACAATATCATCAAATTCTACTTTGTAATCTTCCAACATAACTCCTTTGATAATATTACTTTCCCCAATGAAATTAGCTACATAACGGTTTTCTGGTTCATTATAAATTTCAACTGGTGTACCAACTTGTTGAATTTCTCCATCTTTCATAACGACAATTTTATCCGACATTGTTAAAGCTTCTTCTTGATCATGGGTTACATAAATAAAGGTAATTCCTACTTCTTGTTGAATACGTTTTAATTCATATTGCATTTCTTTACGTAATTTTAAGTCTAATGCTGCTAAAGGTTCATCTAATAATAAAACTTTAGGTTCATTAACTAAGGCACGAGCAATCGCAATACGTTGTTGTTGTCCCCCTGAAAGTAACGTAACATTTTTATTTTCAAAACCTTCAAGTCCAATTAACTTAAGCATTTTCATTACTTTTTGATCAATAATATCTTTACTCATCTTTTTGATTTTTAAACCAAAAGCAATATTTTCATATACATTCATATGTGGGAATAAAGCATACTTTTGAAATACTGTATTTAATTCACGTTTGTAAGGTGGTACATGGGAAATATCTTCACCATCAAAGATAACATGTCCTTCATTAGCTTCTAAAAATCCACCTAAAATACGTAATAAAGTTGTTTTACCACATCCACTAGGTCCTAGTAATGTCACAAACTCATTTTCATAAATATCTAAATTAATACCTTTTAAGACAATTGATCCATCAAAATCTTTCACAATATTTTTAAATTGAATTAGTTTTTTCTTTTGTTCCATCTTTTTTCCTCCTAAAACATAGGTGGTGTGGTAATCCACAACACTTTAGCTTCACTATTACTATGATTATATAAATAGTGACTAGTTTTACCATCTAAATAAAATGTTTCATTAGCACGAATAATATATTTTTTATTCCCTCTAACTAACGTAACTCTACCTTTTAAAACCATCCCAAATTCTTCACCACTATGTGACTTAATTTCCATACTTCTAGCTTTACTAGCTAAAGTAATCACAATTGGTTCCATTTCATTTTTTTGTGCATTAGGAATAACCCATTCGATGGTATAATCATCACGTTCATCCACAAAAAAATCATTTTGGGTAAAGACAATTTGACTCTCTTTTTCTTCTTGGAAAAAAGAGGCCAAAGAGCTACCAAGAGCCTCCAAAATATCCTCAAGGGTTGAAATACTTGGCGAAGTAATATCACGCTCTACTTGCGATAAAAATCCCTTAGTAAGCTCACAACGTGAAGCTAACTCCTCCAATGTTAAATCATTCTGTAAACGTAACTGCTTTATCTTTTCACCAATCTTCATCCAATCCCTCCGTTTCATAACACTAAACTTTTTGTTTATTTTTTAAAACAACATTATTATACAATAATTGTAGTAAGTTGCAATCTTTTTTTTAGTTAAACTTAAAATTAAATTCACTAATACTAAACTTTAAGCTTACAAAAAAAAGATACTCCTTAAAGTGAAGTATCTTTACTCAACTTAGCATATCCTTTATTACATAATTTGATAATTGGATCAAAGACAAATGTATCAAACAGCCAACTTAATAAAATAGCTAAAATATAAACAATGATAAATAAAATGGTAAAACTAAAAACTCGATATTTAAAACTATTAGTAAAATCAAAGTATTCTTTAAAAATATTTATTAAAGCAGGATGCACTAAATAAACAGTAAATGAATGTTTAGAAATAAAAGTAATCAACTTACTAGCTTTATCTTTTATAATAACACTTAATTTCATTACTACATAATATGTACTAACACACTGAACCATAAAGACACAATTTAAATCACGTACAATATCTAAATATGGTAAATAATAA
>CAZQJH010000071.1:0-8631 GCA_964593515.1 uncultured Erysipelotrichaceae bacterium | reverse complement strand
AGTTAAAAGTTCGATACTTAAATAAGGTAATCCTTTATATAATACATATCCAACAATTGATATAACTAATAATAAAACAATAATTAAGGATAAATACATACATCCTTTCATACTATATTCGAATAATTTACGCTTTTTCATTTTTATCACCTTGAACAAAGAATTTTAAACATCCATTTAATAATAAGATAAAGATATATAACACTAAGGCAATTGAAAATAAGGCTTCACGTTGTAAAGTACCAGCACCAGCATAAGCCATTTCAGAGGCTATAGCCGTAGTTAAGAATCGAACACTATTAAATAGTGATGGCATATTAGCTACATTACCTGCAACCATCATAACCGCCATTGCTTCACCCATAGCTCGACCTACTCCTAAAACAATAGCTGAAGTAATTCCACTTTTAGCGGCTAAAACGCATACTTTAAAATATGTTTCAATTTCACTAGCTCCTAAAGCTAGTGATGCATCAATATATTCTTTAGGTACAGCATCTAAAGCTGTTAAAGAACAATTAATAATATTTGGTAAAATCATGATCCCTAATACAATAATTGCCGCTAATAAACTAGTACCATCAGCTAAATTAAAGATAATGCGAATAGCAGGTACTAATACAATCATCCCTACTAATCCATATACAACTGATGGAATACCAGCTAATAAACTTAGGGCTTGCTGCATTACTTGTCTTAATTTTTTTGGAGCTAAATATGCTAAATAGACCGATAAGAAAAATCCAATCGGTATTCCAATTACCATTGCTCCAGCCATTCCATAGATACTTGTAAGAATAAATGGTAAGATTCCAAATTTTGGATCAGGTGCGGTTGATGCCCATTCACTACCAAACAGAAATTCCACCAATCCAATTTCACGGATTGCTGGAATTCCTGAGATAATTAAGTAGATGGTGATTAATAAGACAAAACCCACACTTATTAACCCAATGATTAGAAAGATACCATGAATAATTTTTTCAAAGGTTTCTTTCATACTAATTAATGAGCACTTACAACTCCTTGTGAGTTGATGATTTCATTAGCTTCACCATTAGTCATGAAATCAAAGAACGCTTGTGCTTCTTTAGATAAATCAACACCTTCTTTAGTTACTAATACAAATGGTCTTTGAATTAAATAACTTCCATCTTTAATTGTTGCTTCATTAACTTTAACTCCACCAACACTTAAGGCTTTAACACTATCTTTTAATGAGGCAAATGAAGCATATCCAATTGCATTAGGATTACTTGCAACTGTTGTAATTACATCTCCAGTAGATACTAATTCTTGACGATAAACACATGCATCTTCAGTTTTAGTAATTTCTTCAAATCCACTTCTTGTACCACTTCCTGCTTCACGTCCAATAACTACGATTTCACTATCATTTCCACCAAGTTCACTCCAGTTAGTAATTTCACCAGTATAGATTTTAGCTATTGTTTCAACATCTAAATCATTGATTGGATTTTCGTTATTTACAATTACCGCAATTCCATCATAAGCTAAAGTTGTTCCAACTAAACCATTAGCTTTTTCTTCATCTTTTAAATCACGACTTGATAATCCAATATCACATCTTCCTTCATTTACGGCTTGAATACCAGAACCAGAACCTGTAGCGTTGTATGTAATTTCAACTCCTGTTTCTTCTTCATATGCTTCACTTAAAGCTTGAATTACCGCACTCATAGATGTAGAACCATCAGTCGAAACTCCTTTAGATTCACTACTGCATCCTACTAACATCATGCATACTAATGCTAAACTTACAATTAACTTTTTCATTTTAAATCTCCTTTTCTAGCACCCTGGCTACGGTTATTATTATAGCAACGGCTTGTAAAATCTGTTTGGAGTATGATGTAAAATCGATGTAAAAAAAAAAGAAGATTACTCTTCTTTTTGATAAATATAAATATAATCGACAATGTTTTTAAGTTGATAATGATTAAAATAACTATTTTCTAAAGGTATCCACTTCTTAATAAACATCGCTAATTTAGATAAATTACGTTGTTTAAGATTATTGATTTGTAATTCATCATCAATATCAACAAAGATTAAATAATCATAGTAACTAATTAAATTAGGATGCATACAATAAGTACCTTCAATAATCGTAATTGGATTATAACTTAACTTAATAACTTCATCTAAGGTTAAATTAGTACAATTAAATCGTTGATAGTTTATATCTTGTGCTTTACTTAAAGGAATTAAAACTTGCGTTAAAAAACGTTCATGATCAACATTTTCTCCGGGTTGGGCATAACGCTTCTTATTACGTTGATGTGGTTGTAAGAAAAAATCATCCATATGAATAACATTAGCCTTATAACGTGCTTGTAAGATAGAAGCTAATGTTGTTTTACCACCACCACATTTACCATCAATAGCAATAATTAAATGATTATTTTGTTTAACTAAAGCATCTAATTCATTAATTAACATGTAATAATCCTTTCATTACTTTATATAAAGGGGGAATAATTATAAACTGAATAATAATTCCGACAATTCCTTGAACAAAAGCTAAGGTTAAAAAAACATTCAAAGTAAAACTTTGATGATTTAAACTAAGTAATAACCATTCCATAATTCCCCATCCTAAACGACCAACAATCATCGCAATTAATAAGACAAGATAAATATTTAAACCTTTAACTTTATGGAATAAATAACCACTAATTAAACCATATAAAGCTAATTCCACTGCCATAGCAATTGCATTAGGATAAAAAATTGGCATTGAAAATAAACAAGAACGTAAAATCGGTAAAATAAATCCAACCACAACCCCATAATTAGGACCACATAATAACCCACATAAATATACCGGTATATGTAATACTAATAAGGTTTGACCTAAGATTTCAACTTGACCAAAAAACAAAGGTAAAATCAACCCTATTGCAAGTAATAGGGCTGATAAAGTAAATTTAGTTAATGAATTATTCATCAATACTTATTAATTCGTATTCACGACTACCAAAACCTAAAGCAGCACTAGCTTCAATTGTATGTACTCCATTACGCGATTCAACACGTTCTAAGAAATGAGCTTTACCTGGATCATTACTTTGATATACTAAATCAATACAAGCTTGATCAATAGCAATTGGATCATCACTAATTAAAACGCCAATATCTGACATACAAGGATCTTCTGCCACTGCACAACAATCACAGTCAACACTCATATTACTCATAACATTAATATAAACCACATTACCATTCATTTTAGAAACAATACTACTAGCAGCATCTGCCATTGCTTCTAAGAATGAATCATGATCAGCACTCCAAAGCTTTTCTACTTCACCACATCCATGAATATAAGCTTTTCCATAAGAAGAAGCTAAACCAATTGATAATTGTTTAATAGCTCCTCCATATCCACCCATTGGATGACCTTTAAAGTGTGATAATACTAACATAGAATCATATTTAGTAAAGTTTTTACCTACATAATTCTTCTTAATAACTTTACCATTCGGAATATCTAATACTAAATCATCACCTTCACAATCTAATAAATCAACATCTCCTACTTCAAACCATCCATGTTCTTTAATTAATTGTAAATGCTTTTCACTAGTATTACGAGCTCCTTCATAAGCTGTATTACATTCAACAATTGTTCCATTTACTTCTTTAATAATAGGAGCAAAGAAATCAGGTTTTAAGAAGTTTTGATTACCTTTTTCTCCTGAATGTACTTTAACGGCTACTTTACCATTTAATTGTTTACCTAATTTAGCATATAACTTCAACAATGTGTCACTAGTTATATTTTTTGAAAAATATACTTTTGAAACCATATTAATTACCTCCATCTATCATAATTATATTATTTCACTATGGAAAAAGCAATAAACCAAATAAAAAAGCTCTTACGAGCTTTTTTATGATTCTTGAAATTGTGAATTATATAAGTTTGTATAAAATCCATTTAAGGCCATTAATTCATCGTGAGTACCACTTTCAATTACATCACCTTCATTCATAACTAAAATTAAATCAGCATTTTTAATCGTTGATAAACGATGTGCAATAACAAAACTTGTACGATTTTTCGTTAATTCATCCATTGCTTTTTGAATCTTAACTTCCGTTCTTGTATCAACTGATGAAGTAGCTTCATCTAAAATCAACATTGGTGCATCTTGTAACATTGCTCTTGCAATAGTTAATAATTGTTTTTGTCCTGATGAAATAGTTGTTGCTTCATTTAAGATTGTATCAAAACCATTCGGTAAAGAATGAATGAAACGATAAATACCACATGCTTTACATACTTCAATTAAACGCTCTTCACTAATTCCTTCCATATTATAAATTAAATTTTCACGAACCGTTCCCTCAAATAACCATGTATCTTGTAATACCATTCCAAAAATTTGATGTACTTCATGACGAGGAAGTTCTTTAGTTGAAATACCATCAATAGTAATTTTACCTTTATTAATTTCAAAGAAACGCATTAATAAATTAACCATTGTTGTTTTACCAGCTCCAGTTGGACCAACAATCGCAACTTTTTGACCAGCTTTTACTACTGCATTAAAATCTTTAATAATAATTTTATCTTCATGTTCAGGATAAGCAAATTGTACATTAGTAAATTCAACATCCCCTTTAATATCTTTTAAGACATTTTCTTTATCACTTTCATCACTATATTCTTCACTATCTAAAAATTCAAAAACACGATTACAACTAGCTAAAGCAGTTTGCATATTCATCATTCCTTGCGCAATTTGTGATAAAGGAGAAGTAAATAAACGAACATATAAAATAAAGGAAATAATTACTCCAAAATCAATAACGTTAGAAATGGCTAAAGCCGCTCCAACCACACATACTGCTACATAACCAAAGTTACCAACAACATTCATTAATGGTTGCATAACTCCTGATAAGAATTGTGATTTCCAGTTTGCTTCATATACATCATTATTTAAAACATTAAAGCGATCTTTAATTTGTTCATTAGCTCTTGAAATACGTACAACTTGATGACCGCTATACATTTCTTCAACATATCCATTTAACGCTCCTAAACTACGTTGACGTTTAATAAAATATTTTTGAGAATTTGACATAACTAACATTAATAAAACAATTCCTAAAATAGTAACAATAACCACACATAAAGCTAAACGCCATTGCGTAATAAACATCATAATTAAACAACCTAAAAATTGAGTAATTGAGGAAATAATTGTTGGTAAACTATTTGTTAAACCTTGTTGAGCTGTTTGAACATCATTCGTAATACGACTTAAAACATCACCATAACTTGTTTTATTAAAATAACTTAATTCAACACGATTAATTTTACGTGATAAATCACTACGCATTTGTTTACTAGTTTCTAAAGTAACTTTAGCCATTAAATAATGAACAATATATGACATTAAAGAACTAATAATATAAATACTAATTAAGACGATACATAAAGAAGATATTTGCGATAAATCAATTCCGTTTAATAAACCTTCTTGCATTAAAGTTGTAATTTCTCCTACTTTATTAGGCGTAATAATCGTAATAATGGCACTTATTGCCGCTAAAACTAAAGCAATAAAGACTAAATAAGCACTACCTTTCATATAAGCAAATACTTGCTTTAAAGAAGCTTTAATATTAACTTTATTTTTCATCATTACACCCCCTTTATGCTAACTCAGCTTGTGAAAGCTGAGAATTCGCAATTTCTTGATATATTTGACAATTTTTCATTAACTCTTCATGACTACCTTTACCTACGATTCTTCCTTCATCTAAAACTAAGATTTGATCAGCATGACGAATCGTACTAACACGTTGCGCAACAATAATCTTGGTTGTATCTTTTAAGTTATTATTTAAAGCCATACGTAAAGCTGCATCAGTTTTATAATCTAAAGCACTAAATGAATCATCAAAAATAATAATTTCACTATTACGTGCTAAGGCACGCGCAATACTTAAACGTTGTTTTTGACCACCTGATACATTTTTACCACTTTGTGCAATATGATAATTAGTTTTATCAACTAAACCATCCACAAATTCTTTACCTTGAGCAATCTCAATCGCTTTATCAATATCTAATTGATTAACTTCTTTAATACATTGACCAAATTTGATATTTTCATTAATTGTTCCATTAAATAAAATAGCTTTTTGTGGAATATATGCTACTCGATTATATAAACTATCAAAAGCATAATCTTTAACATTAACCCCATCAACTAATACTTCACCTTTTGTTGCATCATAAAAGCGAACAATTAAATCAATTAAAGTTGTTTTACCACTACCAGTAGCCCCAATAATAGCTAAAGTTTCACCTTTATTAACTTTAAAACTAATATCATTTAATTCACTATCATTTGAATTAGGATATGTAAAGCTTACATTTTTAAATTCAACACTACCTTCTTCTTTACCGATATGAACATTACCTTCTTTAATAATTGGTTTAGTATTTAAGACTTCATTAATTCTTTCTGCTGAAATTTGCGCTGCTGGTAACATCATAAAAATCATTACTAACATCATAAATGACATTACAACATAAGAAGCATAAGAACTAAAAACAACTATATTAGAGAATAATGTAACTCGTCCCATCATATCACTAGCAGCAACACTCATTAATAAATAAGCCCCTAACCAATAAATACATAAAGTTAAAGCATTCATCCCAAATTGCATAATTGGTTGCATCCAAGCCATTAATGTTTGGTTTTTAAATTGAGTATTAAACATTTCATCATTTACTGTATCAAATTTATCATTTTGATATTGTTCTCCATTAAATGCATGAACAACATTAATTCCCGTTAAGTTTTCACGAGCTACTTTATTAATTTTATCTGTTAATTTTTGAACAATTCTAAATCGTGGCATAACTTTACTAAAGATAGCAATAACACATGTTAAAATTATAACCACAAATCCTGCTGTTACTAACGATAATTCCCAACTCTTACCTAAGATTTTAATAATCGCCCAAATCGCCATAACTGGAGCTTTCACAATATTTTGTAATCCCATCGAGATAACCATTTGAATTTGGGTAATATCATTCGTCGTACGGGTAATTAAACTAGGAATAGAGAATTTATTCATTTCTTCTTCACCTAAATGTACGATATGATTAAATAAATCACTACGCACATCCCTAGTAAACCCAGATGCAATCTTTGACGATAAGAAAGCACAAATAATACATAAAATAGCACTACCAGCTACACATCCTAG
The DNA here is from genome assembly GCA_964593515.1 of uncultured Erysipelotrichaceae bacterium. Taxonomy (GTDB): domain Bacteria; phylum Bacillota_I; class Bacilli_A; order Erysipelotrichales; family Erysipelotrichaceae; genus JAXJYR01. Next base: position 1,365 of record CAZQJH010000071.1, on the reverse strand, counting down.
CATTTTAATTCCAGTATTTAAGACACTACTTAAGTCATTATTAGCACTTTGAATTAATACCGTTAATTCACTCATATAATCTGGTAAACGTAAATCAAAATAAATTTGCGCTAAAATAAATAAAGCACACATAAAAGCCATTCCTATTTCTCTTTTATGCATTCTTTTAAGTAATTTAAACATAAAAAATTCCTCCTTTATAACTTACCATTAGCAATTAATATAGCATTCTCTTCTATTCTTTCATGAATCTGCTTAAGAATTAAAAGGTTTTCATCACTTATTCCCTCACCTAGTGAATTAAAAAAATCTTGTTGTAACTTTAGCCCAGCTTCAATAATAGGCATCGCTTTTTCACTGCAAGATAAAGCAATTTTACGTCGATCATTTTCAATACCACTTCGCTTTAATAAACCTGCTTTTACTAATTTTTCAACATGAACTGAAACTAAACCCTTTTTAATATGACGAATTTCACAAATATCTTGGGCAGTTACATATTCAGGATTATTATGCAAAAACATAAGAATATCAAATGAAGTTTGCGAAATATCAAATTCATGTAATAATTTTGCACAAGATTTATTATAAGCAAATAAAATTTTCTCTGATAATGTTAAAAACCGTTTTGTATCCATAAACCATCACCTCTAACTAGTTTTTTTTTAGACTATCTAAAATTATACTTTTTCTATAAAAATAGTCAATCTTAAATCCCCTTTTCACAAACATTCACATTATCCTTCCTTTTTTGTAATAAATTTATCACAAAAAAAGAGTTTTATTTATATCATAAAACTCTAATTATCTTTATATAAATAATTAAATAATAATTTACCAAAATAATAATCCATTAAATAATAAAAATGTTGATCACTAATGTTTTCATTATTACCAATTAATTCATATTTAACTTTAGCTTCTATAATTTTATAATTTAATCTGATTAAACCATTACGTTTATAGAAAGCAAATCTTTTAACTCGTTGTTCATGATTATCAGCTAATTCATCTAAATCTTCAATTAATACCATTAATTTATAATCATGATACTTTTCTTTTAAATACTTAATAATCTTACTACCATATCCTTGATTTTGATACTTATCATCAACCGCTAAAAAGAATAAATACAAATATTTATCTTTAATCACTAAATAGATTAAACCAATAAACTTATCTTGATCAACTACTGCTTGAAAAATTGCTTTGCTTTTAGCTTTATACTTTAAGATTCCATAAGGAACACGTTCATTACATGGAAAAGCATGATAATATAATTTCTTAACATCTTTTGGATATTGGCGATAATCAACAAATTCAATCATAAATTACTCCTTTATTTTTTTATAATAAAATAAATCC
>CAZQJH010000070.1:0-8668 GCA_964593515.1 uncultured Erysipelotrichaceae bacterium | reverse complement strand
TTCCAGCATACCAAGCTTTGCTATCAACATCATCATAACCTTTGTATTCTGGTTTTGGATCTGGTTTACTTGTTTCAATATTTAAACTAGTAATTGCATTTACTAATTTAGTACTGTAAGTTGTTAAAGTTTTTTCATCAACTTTAGTTAAAGCTTTAGCTTCTTTAACTAAATCATTTACTACTTTAACACTAGAAGCACTATATGCGCTAGTATCAAAGTTTTCAACCCAATCAACAATTGTATTTAATGTTTCTTGGTATGTTACTTCTTTAACTTCATCTTTACCAAAGAAGGCAATTTCACTCATTGAACAGTATATGTTAGCTTCATCTCCACCAGATTTAGTAACTTCAAATTTCACATAACGTCCTTTAGCATCTAATTTAATTGTTTTATCTTTACGATCAAGGAATGTTTTTCCATTGTTGTCAAAGTTATATGTTCCAACTAATTTTAAGTTATTTTGTGTATCACCAACATAAATCTTAGCTTGGAAGATATCACCATTAGTTCCATTTTGACGTGGAGTAAAGATAATTGTAGTTAAATCATAAGTAGCCCCTAAATCATAAGTAACATATTGAGGCATTCCTCTTGAAGTATTGTAGTTTGAGTGCCAGTAAGTTAATAGATTTTTATCTAATGTTGCATCAGCGCTTCCTAATCCAGCTCCTTCTTGTCCAGTAGCTTCACTTGATTGACCTACAACTTTAACGGCGCTATTTTCACCATTGATTAATACACCATTAGTATTAGCTGCTTCAAGTTTATCATATGCATTAGTTAATTCTTTAGTTAATTGATCTACTACAGTTTGGTTAGTATCTTTGTTAGCTAATAATGCTTCAACAACATCTTGAACAAATTCAAATTGTGTTTTTGATTCAGCTGTATATGCAGTTTCTTCATCAATTAAAGTTTCGTTATAAACTTTATTTAATTCAGTTTTATTAACATCAACACCTTTAAAAGTTACATAGAATGATTTAACTGTTGTATTAGCTTCATCACTAGCTACTACTAAGTTTCTTCCATCACCTAAATCAATAACATTTAAGGCATAGTTAGCTTCTTTAGTATCTAAATTAATTGTTGGATAAATACCATCAGTAATATTAAATACATATTCTTTTTGGTTGTCTTTGTAAGCTACTTTTTCTTTAGCTACAATATTTTGAATATTTAAAGTACTAATTGGTTTAACTTCTTCAACGTGGTTGTATACTTCAACTTCTGTTAATCCAACACATCTACCTGCTCCACTTGCACGCATCCAAATTCTTAATTTAGATGTAGTTGTTGGTGTAATAAATCCATATGGAGTACTTCCTTCTTGGTAATTAACAATTGTAATATGAGATTCTTCTTGTCTTTCCCATTTATTTGTTTTCGCATTCCAAGTTTCGAAGTAAATTCCATCATTACCTGGCGCTTCAGCTGCTGCAGCATCATTGAAGTGCCATAATTCAATTGAAGCAATTGTGTGTTCATTAGCCCAATCTAATTGTACATAAGACCATGGGTTATCATTACGTAATGCCCAGTTTGTCCAACGTTCATTAGTATCACTACCGTTAGTTTTTACTCCGTTGTTTAAACGATCTAAGCGATCACTAATCGCATCAGTACTTGGTTCACTTGGAGTTCCATTTACCATATATCCATTTGAGAATGTTGGTACATCGTTGTTATCACTTGCCGCAGCAATGTTTGATTTACCTTTAGTACCATCGACACGTACACGGCATTCAACGCTATAAGTTTCATCAAATACTTCAGCTGTACCATATACAGTTACAATTTCTCCTTCTTTACTATAAGCACTTGGTGCTAAAGCATCCCAAGTTACTTTAAATGATTCACCAATTGTTCCATCACTACATACTACTGGTAAGCTAGTTGGTAAAGTAGGTGCTTCATTTAATCTAGTTACTGTTGCTGCATTTTTAAATGCTACAACATTTCCTAATACGTGAACAGTCATTGAAACTGCATATTTTTCACTTCCTACTGTTCCTTTAACACTAAATACACCTGTTTTATTTAATAAAGAAGCATCAAATTTTTCCCAAGTTACTTTTTCTTGTCCTGATGTTCCATTTGCATAAATAACATCTAAGTTAGCTGGTAAAGTAAAATTGCTTCCAATTTCAACATAAGCATGTTCACTTACTTCATAAGATAAGATTTTATTTGAAGTACTTGATGATTGAACTGGTTTAGTTGTAATAGTTACAGTTGATGATTCTAATCCATCAGCACTAGCTGTTACTTTAACTTCACCATTTTTGTTAGTAGTTTGAACAATAGCTAATACTTTTCCTGAGAATGCATCTTTACTTGTTCCTTTTTTACCTACTAAATCACTTGCGTTTCCACTATCAACCCCAACTAATTTTCCTTCTCCTTCTACTTTGAAAGATACAGTATTGTTAGCTGTTGGGACAATGTTTCCATCTTTATCTAAAACATCTACTTCAACATAAATTAAGTCACGTCCATCAGCTACTACATCATTGTCATATAATGAAGCACTTAATTTAGCTGGTGTTGAAGCTGTTTTAACTACGTTACGTCCTACAAAGTCAGTAATTTCTTTTCCGTTTGCATCATATGCTTTAACACTAATTTCACCAGCTGTATATGGTACTGACCATGTTGGATAGTATTTACCATTACTGAATTTTTGGTAAGTATATCCAGCTGCTGTTGTAGTTGTTGTTGCACTTTGTGTATCACCGAATTTTTGTCCATTTACATATAATTCAACTTTAGCTGCATCAGTATAAACGGCTACATCGATGTTTCCAGCTCCATTACGAACAATATCATCACCATTCCAGTGTGGTGTTACATAAATAGTGTGGTCGTTTTCGTTCCATAATGAACGGTATAAATAGTAAGTATCTTTAGCAAATCCTGCTGTATCAACAATTCCGAAGAATGAAGAGTTAGGAATTGGTCCTTGTCCACTTACTGAACCAGCTCCAATATTATTCCAGAATGTTGGTTCTCCTAAGTAGTCAAATCCTGTCCATACAAATTCTCCTGCATTGTAGTCATATTCAATCGTACGACGCCATGCATTACTTGCTGTTGCACCCCAACCTACTCTTGATGATTCTCCATCATCATCAGAGATTTGTAAGTTAACATCATCTCTTCCTACACATGAATACCATCCACGAGAGTGAATTGCACTAGCTGTTTCTGAACCATAAATTAAGTAGTTACTATTTGAGTTATAAATGTTTTGAACAGTATCTTCATCACCATAGTTCATTCCAATAACTCCACCATGCTTAGTAATAACTTCAGCTACTCCTTTCATAGTGCTATTTCCTAAGAATCCACCTAATTGGTTAAATCCATTAGTAATTTTACGTGTTGTATCGATTTCTTCAATCCAAGTACATAAGTTTTCAGCTACTTGTGGATATTTTGAAGTATCACCATTAACTCCTTCTTGGATTTCGTTTCCTAAAGACCACATAATGATTGCTGGAGCATTTTTGTCACGGTTAACAACTTCTTTTAATGAGAATTCTGCCCAAGTCATTCCAGTTTTACCATTAACGATTTGGTTATCAGCAGTAATTGTTTGGTTGAAGAATTTACCGAAGTCATTAGAGTTACCGTTTTTAGATGCTGACCATCCATCATACATTTCTTCAATAACAATTAATCCTAATTCGTTACAAATGTCAATTAATACTTCAGAAGCAGGGTTGTGAGTAACACGGATTGCATTACATCCCATTTCTTTCATAATTTCCATTTGACGTCTAGTTGCGCTATAGTTAGCTACAGCTCCTAAAGCCCCTTGATCGTGGTGCATACAAACACCTTTAAGTTTCATTTTTTCACCATTTAATGAGAAACCTGTTGTACGATCAAAATTAAAATATCTAAATCCATAGTCAGTTTTATAAGTATCTACAACTTTTCCATCAACACTTAAAGTTGTAGTTGCTTCATACATATTAGGATTATCTACTGACCATAATTTGTAATCAGAAACTTTTAAATTTTGTTTAACTTCTACTTTTGAATTAGCTTTTACAGCTACCGTATTTTCGCTTGATGCTTTAGCTAATTCTGTTTTAATTGTTACCGTTTTATCAACGTTACTGTCGTTAACAATTACAGTTGTTACTTCAGTATCAACTGTTTTATTGTTTCTTAATGCATCTTCATCAGCTACAATTGTTGTTCCATTATAATCAACATGCACTGGATCAGTTACAGTTAAGTATACATCACGGTAAATTCCACTTCCTGAATACCATCTAGATGATGGTGTTTTGTGGTTTACACGTACAGCGATAACGTTTTGTGTTTTACCATCGCATACTAATTCATCACTAATATCGAAGGCAAATGGAGAATATCCATATGGGTTTGTTCCTAATGCTTTACCATTTACATAAACAGTTGCATCCATATAAACTCCATCAAATTCAAGCATCATTGTTTTACCTTGATATTTAGAATCAACAGTAAAAGACTTACGATACCATCCAACTCCTCCTAATAAGAATCCACTTTCAGCTTCTCCTGAAGTTGTATAAGCTTGAGTAATTGAATAATCATGTGGTAAAGTTACACTTTCCCAACTAAAATCATTAAAATCAACATCTTGTGCTTTGTCTACATCACCTAAGTTAAATTTCCATCCATCATTAAATAAAGATGAACGTTCTCCTTCACGCATAATATCAACATATACCGTTTCAGGTTTTGAATATGAAATTCGTCCTGTTTCCGTTGCTGATACTAAAGTTAAAGAAGAAAAAGCCATACTTAAGCTTAAAGCACTCATCACAAGTTTTTTAAACATTTTCATGTTTCTTCCTCCCTTTCGACGCATTAGCGCACACACATCAATATCATAACAAATTTTCTAATTTTTTGGTAGTGCTTTCAGTTTTATTTATCAAAGTTTTTTTCGCATCGCTTCAACAACCTTATAATCTACACCATCATATTGATTAAGATGATGCAAATCATAATCGTAACTAACTTGATTTGAATTAGTCGAACTTTGATCTTCAAACCATCCTTTACATGAAGCATGGTATTGATTATATGGTAAATTGGCTTTTAAATTATCGATTGTTTGTGGATTAACTCCACAACCTACACAAATTTGAATTGCTTGACGATATTGGGCAATTTTTTGAAGGTTGTTGATTCCTAGTGTAGCATTAGGGGCATGACCACTAGTTAAGATTCGATCAATACCACAATCAATTAAAGTTTTAATACTTTCTTCATAGTTATCAACCACATCAATTGCGCGATGAAAGATAGCTTCTTTATGATATGAATGAATTAATTCGACCATTTTTCTACAAGCATCTACCTTTATTTCATGATTATGGTTTAGAAAACCAAATACAATTCCATCACATTGGTGTTCTAAAAACCATTTTGCTTCTTCTAACATTAATTCGATTTCCCTTTCATGATAGTTAAATCCACCACCACGAGGTCTAATCATAACTACAATTGGTTTATTAGTTAATTGACGGGCTTTTAAAAAAGTCATTGGGCTTGGGGTTAGTCCTCCTAAATGTAAGGCTGAGTTTAATTCAAAACGATCAGCATGATCTTTAGCCTTTATTACATCTTCTAATGAGCCACAGCATACTTCGAAAATCATACTTTATAAACCTTATTTAGATTTTTTTCGTTATATTGAGGATTGTCAGCATAACCGATGGCAATTGCGGCAATACCAACTAGGTTTTCGTCTAATTGCCATTTTTTTAATAAAGCTTTACCTTGTGGGGTTTCAAACATTTCTTTGGCATTATGAATCCAACATGCACCTAAATCTAAAGCATGGGCAGCAATAAGCATATGATCCATTGCACAAGCTCCATCATAAACATATGTTGGTGAGTTAGGATCTCCTAGCGCTACGATAATGTGGGGTGCGCCATAGTACATATCTTGTTTAACTCCTCCACGTACTTCTTGATTTAATTTACGAACAGTAGCATCATCTTGGGCATTATTTACTAAGACTAATTTAATTGGGGCTTTGTTTAGACCACTTGGGGCATGAGCTCCACAAGCTAAGACTTGATCTAATACTTCTTCAGGTAGTGTTTCGCTTTTAAAGCTTCGTACACAACGACGATTTAATAATTCTTGAATAGTTGTTTGCATATATTTCATCCTTCCTTTTATTTATTATCATTTTATCATAATTTATAAAAAAAGCCTATCGGATGATAGGCTTGGGTGGTTTGATTAATTAACGATTTGAGAAGAAATCAGGAATTTTTCTTCCTTCATCTTTTACTTGTGGTTCTCTTTCTTCTTCTTTTGCTGGTTTAGGATTGCTTGAAACAAATGCATTTGCTTTTTGCATCATGTCATTTACTTCTTCATCAGTATCTTCAAATCCAGTAGCAATAACAGTAACGATGATTTGATCACCTAAGTCTTCGTTAATAGCGATACCGAAAATAGCATTTACGTCATTTCCTGCAGCTTCACTAATGTAAGTTAAGGCATCTTCAGCATCGAATAAGCTTACATCTTCACCACCAGTAATATTTACGATTGCTTGTTTTGCTCCGGCAATTTGTGCTTCTAATAAAGGTGATTGAACGGCACGTTCAGCAGCGATGCGAGCTTTTTCTTCTCCATCTTCACTACTTGCCATACCTACCCCAATGATTGCACTACCTTGGTTTTTCATAACGGTAGATACATCGGCAAAGTCTAAGTTAATTAAGGCTGGTACCGCGATTAAGTCAGTAATTGTTTGTACCCCTTGACGTAAGACATTATCAGCAGCTTGGAATGCTACTTTAATTGGACTACGACCGATTACAGTTAATAAGTTGTTGTTTGAGATTACAATTAATGAATCTACATATTTTTTCATTTCTTCTAAACCTTGAGCGGCATTGTCAGCACGGCTTTTTCCTTCGAAACGGAATGGTTTAGTTACAACCCCTACAGTTAAGCATCCTTCTTCATTAGCAATTTTAGCAAAGATTGGTGCAGCTCCAGTTCCAGTTCCTCCACCTAATCCAGCAGTAATGAATACCATGTCAGCTCCTTTAATTGCTTCACGGATTTCACTTTCGCTTTCTAAAGCGGCTTTTTTACCAACTTCAGGAACAGCTCCAGCTCCTAATCCTCCGGTAATTTCACGACCTAACATAATTTTGTTTTCAACTGGTGAGTCGTTTAAAACTTGTAAGTCAGTGTTAGCGATGTAGAATTCTACTCCACTTAAACCTTCACGAACCATGCGGTTTACGGCATTACATCCTCCACCACCTACTCCAAATACTTTAATTTTGGCTGCGTTATCAAAATTGAAATCACTCATTTTCTTATCCTCTCTTCCTTAATTTGTTAATATCTTTTTAAGTTTTTTTGTAAAGCTACCTTCATCATTTTCATTAGCTTTATTTTTCACAGCTTCCATTACTCGTTCAACTTCTTGTTGAGGGCAAGAAGTACGGGTATCATGTTTTATTTCTTGTTGTTCTTTCCAAGCATAGAAACAACCTAAACAAGCACAATATGAACTATCGCGAGCTCCAATTGTTTGTGGTACATATACCATATTTGGTGCATTCAATTTGTCTAATAATTGTGGTATAGCTAAAATTTCCATTCCAGCTCCGGTTAAAATATATTTAGCTTCTCCACTATTAATAATATCGCTGCATAATTCATTTACATCATCAATCCAATTTGCGATTGGATTTTCTAGCATGCTAGCAACTTCTTTTTCACTAAGTTGATGTTGTTCTTTAGCTTGTGAATAAACATAAATAGTAGTATCGCGAGCGCTTTGCGTTTCTAGGCGACATGTATTTTGAGCTAAACGATATGCGATGTTGGTTGAGAAGTTACATTTTTCTTTTAATTCTTTAAACCATTCGTTATATCCTTTTGCTTCTAATCTTGAACTAATTAAACGACCATGAGCAAATAATGATAGGGTCATGGTATCTTGTTCAACATCGATTAAAACAATATATTTATCTAATGTTTGCTCAAAAATAGCGGCTTCTTGAGCAATGGCATATGAATCAAGACAGATATCCAAGATTTTTAATCCAGCTTTTTCAACACAACTTGCATAAGAATAAACAACTTCTTTATCAGCGAATAATAAGTCGACTTCCATCGTTAATTCTTCACATAGTTCATTAATTGGCATTTTACGTGAACTAATTCCGTTTGTTGTATATTTACTACATCCGATATTTACTAAGACTAAATCATCACTTTCGTGGTGTTTTATAGCTTCGTTTCTACCTCTTTGAATATCACTTAATCGTATACGGCGACTAACTGTTTCTGGAACAATTTTAACGCTAGTAGATACTCTTTTAACATTCACACTAGGAACCACTAACAAAACACTTTCGATATGATAACCAAGATTATCTTCAGCTTGTTTTAAAACTTTAATAATTCCGTTGGCAATATTTTGTTCATTTACAATTCTTTTATTATCAATACCATTAATTGATGCTTTTTCAACACGAAGAATATTAAAACGAGATTCATAAAATTCTCCAACAATTAATCTTACTTCATGATCAGCTATTTCAATCGAGGCAAAGATTTCTTTAATCGCCATATGGTCCCCTCCAATACTTTTCTTTATCTATATTATAAT
>CAZQJH010000069.1:0-8809 GCA_964593515.1 uncultured Erysipelotrichaceae bacterium | reverse complement strand
ATATCCACCATTACCTAACATATCTTTAGCAATAATTAAATATAACCCATCAGCTAATTCAAGATTGAATAATCCATTTTCAATCTTCCCTTCATAATCAGGTTTAACCTTAGCATAATCTATATATCCCTTTAATGCATTCGCATTTTTATTTAATGCTTCACTATCAGTAGCCGTATAATCAATTTGATAATCTTTAAAATCATCATCAATTTGATATTTACCATCAACTACATCAGCTATATGATAAATATCAATAATATTTCCTTCGTTAGGATGAATAATACTTACATAATTAATATCATTAGCTTTAATTGGCATAATCATAAATAAAGCTAAAATAATCACTAAATATGTCTTTAATCGATTTTTCATCTTACCCCTTCTTTCTTCTAGAACTTATAATTAATCCAATCATGGTAATAACAATTACCGGTATCGCAATATATATAGCAATTAAGGTCGCATCTATTGGCATTGCTTCATTGCTTATATTAATACTAGTATTGTTATCAACTAACTTCCCTCTTACTAATAAACGATGCGAATTTATCCCATAAGGTGTACAAGTTAATAAAGTACAGTATTGTTTATCTTCTTCAATATTTAAAGCATTCATTTCCTGCGGTAAAACAATTAATACTTGATCAACCTCATAAGTATAAATCTCATTTAAAACCGTAACAACAAATGTATTACCTACTTCTAAACGATCTAAATTAGTAAATAGTTTAGCACTAGGTAACCCACGATGAGCACTTAAAACTACATGGTTACTTCCTTCGTTATAAGGTAAACTACTTCCTTCTAAATGTCCAATTGCATCTTGTAATACCGATTCATTAGTACCATGATAAATCGGTAAAGTTTGATTTAAAGATGGAATCTCTAAATAACCAATCATTCCTAAACCATCAACATCTAAAGTATTTTGATATTCTTGCATCATTTCTTCACTTAAATGCCAACGATCATGTATCTTTAATAACTTATCATTAAAATCTTTAGTTTCAACCATGAATTTATTGTATTGTTCGTCACTTATCTCATTCATCTTTGTTTCATAATTCATAATCATTCTAGTTTGATGATATGAATTATATAAATCAGCAACCGTAGGATAAAGCAGTAAAGACACACCTAGAATAAAAAGAATTAATAATATAATATTACTTTTATCAATTTTCTTCATCTAGATGCCTCCTTACTGTTTTATCTAGGAAGGATTACTCCTTCCTAGAATAACAGTTATAAATTCTTATTTACTTAATCTTTTTTTAGAAACTAAAGTAACTCCAGCTCCTAATACTAATGCAGCTCCAGCTACATAGAATACTGTAGTACCCATTCCACCTGTTCCAGGTAATACTCCACCTTTTTTGTTAGGAATTCCATATACATTAGATTCTTGTCCAGAATATTTTACTTCAGTAACTTCAGTTCTAGCATCATCAAATGTACTATCAATTTTGATTTCAGTATCAACAGCAGTGTTATATCCATCTAAAGCTTTAGTTTCAACTAAAGTATATGTACCTTCATCTAATCCAGTGAAAGTAATAGCTCCATTTTCATCAGTCTTGAATGTTTCAGCATCAGCTTCATCAACCCAAGTGATTACTCCATCAACAACTTTTGCATATTTTCCATCACTATTTTTTAATTGGAATTCAACATTAGCTAATTTATCATTGCTAGTAGCATCATATTTATCAACTTTGAATTCATATGTAGTTACATCAACATCTTTTTCATCTGTTTCCCCATAGTAATCTTCGTCAGTTTCATCTGAAATGTTAGGGTTGTGTGCATAGTCTAATTTAACCTTGTTGTTGTTGTATCCATCATATACATCAGCATTAGCTTTTAATTCAGCTTTATATTCAACTGTAACAACAACACCAGTGTTTTCTGTTGTGTAATCTTTAACATTTAATTTTAAAGTAAATGTATCTGTACCTTTAGTTAATTCATATTGATCAGCAGTTAATTCAGTTCCCCCTACTTTTACAACAAAATCAGTTGGTTCACCAAATTTACCAGTTTCTAAAGTATCAGTAAATTTAATGTAGTATGTTTTAAAGTTAGACATATCTCCAATAGTAGCAGTTAATCTAAATGGAACCATATCTCCATAAGCATAGTCAGCAACTTCTCCCCAAACACCATCACTATTTTCTTTAACTTCTTTATCTACAGTACTTAAAGAAGTTTTATCACTAATAGTAATATTTCCAGTAATAGCTAAAACTGATAAGTTACGTTTAGTATTAGTACCAGTTAAATTAGTGCTATCAACAATTAAGTAGTAACCATTATCTAATTCGTTATCACCAGTAGTTAAACTTGTACCAGAACCTGTTTTATGAGCATCAGCTAATCTAGCTACAGCTTTTGCTTCAGCAGAATTTTCACTAAAAGTAGCCATTTTTTCTGCAAATCCTTTGGCATTAGTTACATCAGCAAATGCAGTACCTACAGTTTCATCAGCTTTTAAAGCTGTTAAGAAAGCTTCTGAGTTAATACCTGTTCCCCATGCAACATCCCCTAAAGCTCCATTATCAGCTTGTGTACCAGTTAAAATTTGGTATGCAGTAAACGTATGATCATTTAATGTTTCACCTACTGTTACATTTGATGTAGCAGCGTTTACGTGAGTGTTTGCTACCATTCCACATGAGAATGTCATAGCGAATACAGCTAAAATTGCTAAAAGTTTTTTCATAATTTTCTTCCTCCTCTTTTTAAGTAATTTTTCTTATTTGTTCTTTGTTTCAAATATATTAGTAGACCTACCATTATACTTGAAGCAGCAAAGTAATAAGACGCTGTTGTGTGCCCACCTGTAGCAGGCAATTTATATGTAACTTCATTGACTAATGTATAAGTAAAGTCTGAAGTTTCATAACTACCTTGTGGTATTTTAATACCATCATTGAGCGTATATCGAATGATATAAGTTCCATGCTCTAAAGTAATAAATGAATTATTATGAATTACTGGTTGACCATTACTATCTAATTCATAAATGTAGTAATGATAATCTTCACCAATAAATAAATCATTAAATTCAGGTCTTACCGTTTCTAAACCATCTCGGTAATAAGTTATTTTATCACCATTATAAACAATATCTAATTGTTGTAATGGTTTAATATCAGTTGGATTAGCTTGAGTATATAAACCAAAGGATACTTTACCAAAAGTTGGATGAGGGATATTAACTCCTGCATCGTTTTGATACAATTTATCTAAATAAATTTTTCCTTTTTGATTCGTAAATGTATATGAAACATCAATTTCATCTCTATATACATAAACTGAATCTGAATAATTTTTATATACCGTATTACCATTTTCATCTTTTGTACCCTTAGCAACTACAAAATAGAATGGTTGTGAATTAATCAAGTAACCATCAGGTGCTTTAATTTCAGTTAAGCAATATACTTGATCGAATTGTAATTTATTTGATTCATCATTACTAGCTGGATACTTAGCAATACCATTTTGATCAGTTTGTAATGTAACATCTAATGTGTTATCAACAATAAATTCATTTTGATCGTTAAAGTTACCACTTTGTAATTTAAATTGAGCTCCACTCAATAATAAATTCAAGTCATTACGGTCGACCTTTTTAAGGATAAATACTGGTGTATCTTGAACTTCTACCGTACCAGCAATAACATCTTGTTTATATGTATCTTCGACAATCGAATCTTCATCACTTGGATAACCATTCCAATGTGCTTTGTTGGATATTGTTACTGCTTCTCCAACCTTAGCATTAATACGTGCTTCATAATAAATATTTAATGGTTGATTATCAGGAAGAGTTATTAAAATATTCCATCCTCCATCATCACGTTGTTCCATGGCAATCTTATATTGATTGCTTGTTAATGGGATATTAGTTTTAGTATTTTTGATGACTAAAGTATCTTCTAAGAAAGTCATATTAGAACTTAATTCATCAATTAAAACTAATTGATCACTAGTACCATCTAAATCTTCTCCTTCTTTATTAAGGATAATTTCAAATGGAATTTTGAAATAATATTTAGATGCCTCGCTAGGTTCGTATTCAAACTTATGTTTATCAATTGAACTATTACCAATTGCTGTTGTTACTTCATCATCAACTTTATACCCATTTTCATCAATAACCGTAATCTTATTTGTAAGTTCACTACCTTCTGGATTCAATAAGATATCCGGTGTTGTAACTTTAGCAACTACTTGAAATTGTACATAACGAGAACTTAACGCTCCATTGTAAACATGTGAGTTATTAGAAATTCTTCCTCCACTTTGGATACCATCAACTTTAAGTTTGATTTCATTTGTCTTAGCATTGTAATAATAAATACTAGTAAGTTGATGATGATCACGACTATTAGCAGTTATTTCACCTTTTTGCCAATCAGGATTATTTTCATACTCTTCAATCGTTTGACAAGCAGGAACATTAAATCCTAATGATGAATCATAATAATCTACACCGGCGTTATAATAACGTAAATAAGCTAATTCAACCCCTTGTGGTAAATAGTCAGTAATATCAACTGAACCAGAAATTAAACCATTCCAGTTAACATTAATCGTCCATTCATAATATATACCTGGCTCAGTTATTTTATCTTCTAAAATATAATTAGGATAAAGATTTCCATTAACGTCAAAAATTTGTTCTGATGATAAATAGTTATCTTGATATAATTTTTCCCATTTTCCATTACTATTATATTTTAAAATACGTGCTGTATATTTAAAACTAGAATCATTTTTAGAAATGATAAGATTTGCATTTTCATTACCATCAATCCATGTATCTTCTTCACTTGATCGATATTGATATTTATTAGTAAAAGTTTTTATATCATGAGCAGCATCATTAAATAATAAGTGCTTAGGTTCCGTTTTGATAATTAAATAAGCTTTTTCACCATCATTTAATTTTAAATCTTGATTAATAGTAATAATCATATTTTGGTTAGAATCAACTACTTGTGAAGTATAGTAATCATTACTATATTTAACCAAATTACTACGCTTATCAAAATCATCCATATCTACAAAATCACTCATATTAAGATTATCAGCTAAATTACCATGATATAAACCAACCATACTAGAATCATGGAATAAGAAACTTAAATCCCAAGATTCCCAATAATTTTGACCTTCTGTTATATCATTAATTTGTAATCCTGCTCTAATATTTCCACTTAATTCAAAATACCAATATAAATCACCATTTTTATAAGTATTAGCACTAGGTTGAAGATAGCGCATACCTCCTTTTTTAATTGTGAAAGGATCACTACCAATAATCGTAAATGTTTTATTAATCTTTAATCCTTCAGGTGTGAAATAAGTATCACCAACTTGTCCCGATAAGATAAAATCATTACTAATTGCGAAATTAGATACTTCTCTAGTTAAACATGTATAGTATGTTAAGATATAGACATTTTCACCACTAGGAAGTCCTAATTCACTTGGAATAACTTCAAACTCATTTTTATTATTTATATCGAAATAAACATAATTACCATTAAAGTTATTTTTTACTGTTTCCCAAGAACCATTTTTAATCAATTCATCTATATAATTTGCTAGTTCTTGATCACTACAATTTTTATTTATCTGGTTATATATATTTTTATCTACACTAACTAAACGAGCATATCCTACATATGCAAGGGCATTTCCTAATTCATCTTTAAATGTTGAATTACTTAAATCAAAACCTAATTTTTTATTAACTACAACATCATATTTATAACTACCTTGTGGCACAATAAATGATTGACCATTATTCATATTAATTTCTAAATTTTCACTAGTTGCCGTTTCATCAGCTAGCTTAGAACTCCATGAATATCTTCCAATCGTATTAGGACAAGTCCAGGCATCAAATTTAGAACTATTTACTTTATTCTCACCAGCTGCAAAAGATTCAAAACGATTTTTAACATTTATCTCTTCAGCTGTTTGTGTAAATACATCCTTATCAATATGAAGAGTATAAGTTAAAGTATACTTAGCTCCTGGTTCCATTCGACCAAAATAGAAATCAAAACTTTGATCAGCCTCATTAATAGATGGATTTGAGCCATTAGGATTTAATTTTGTATAATCAATAATTTTCTCTTCACCGTTATAGTTTTTAACTAATTTAAAATCTTTAAGTGAAATATATGGCTTTATAATCACATCAGTATCTTGCAAGAATAAACTATCATAAATCTTGAAATTAGGTAATGCAAAATCATTCTTCGAATCCATTCCTAATTCAATCTTATAATTAAAATCAAGTGAGCCATCATCATTTGTTACGGTTGTAACATTTTTTTGATGTAATACTCTTCCGTTTTCACTACCATATATTATATTATCTTGATAAGTTTTACTATCTTTATCTTTGCAATATTCCCCACTATATACTCTTGCTTCATTAGTTGGTCCATTTTTACTATCTTTAGTAATACTAGCATAAAAATCATCACTCATTTTTACACGATATGTAAGAATACGGTTTTCACCAGGTTGCATATCACCAATTTCCCAAACCATCATTCCTACAGAACCATATCCTAAATTACCACTTGGTTCTGGGATATTAATATTATTATTGTTATCATCGTCATATGTTAAAGTTGTTAAATATACTTTACCCGCTGTTGCAGTATAATTCTCGATATCATTATGTCCGATTTGTTCTACCGGTGCAATTCCTGGGTCGTTACTAGTTAAAGTTTCTCTATTTGATGTAACCCCAACATATTCAACACAATAACCCACATTTTTCATAATACGATCGACAACTCTAATATTTTTATTAGTAAAAGTACTATTAGATGGTACACGAACCATTAATTGATATTCCCAGTATTGATCGCCATTTTCATCTTCTACAACCTTAGGATCACTAAAAGTTTTACTAATTTCAACATCTGACATTTGGTAAATATAACTATTATCAACATTTACAGTTAAATTACCATCTTTTTTAGGAATTGTAATTTTATTATCCTCAACTTTATTAGGATTAATTCTTCCTGATGCGGTTAAACTTCCTGTAACGTCACCGTGAGTATCATTTAATAAATCCTCAATCCATTCATCATTAAATCTAATTTTTAAATAATATTGATGTTCATCAGTAACTAGAACTTCTACCGTTCCAATTTTTACACCAGCTTGTACAATATCACTACCACAACTTAAATCTCTTAAAATATATGGAAGTTCAAAGTAAGCAATATTTTGATCATCATCATTTGGGCCTGTATAATTATGGATTTTTTCAATAACCGCATGATCTTTGATTAAATAACTAAAATCAATTGAAATACGCTCATCACCACTAATTGTATCTCCCTCTTTTAATAGTTTTTTATTTTCACCTTCACCATAATAGATAAAGTATGATGATTCATAATCATTTAATAAGACATATCTTTTTTCTTCAGCTTTAGTTAAATTCATTGCTTTAATTTTATTATTAGAATAAGGTGCCACATGAACAAATCCTGCCACATTTTCTAATTCAGCTGGAACATTATCACGATAACAAACACTTAAATGTTGATGTTCATCTTTATTACAAAATAAATTTTCACCTAAATAACAAGATTCATCATGAATATGTTCAATGCTATTACAAACTAATTCATTAGCTTTAGTTTCAGCTGGTTGATTTAAGAACAATGCTGTCGAAACAAATATCAAAGCCATTAAAACAACGATATAAACTTTATGTCTACGTTTTTTATAATGTTTTTCATTCAATTTAGTAATTTCTTGAATTAAATCAAAAGCCATACACATTCTCCTTTCTAAAAATTATTCAATACTTCCTATTTTTTCTAAAGGATAAATTCGATATAACAAAATAGCTACCATTTGTTCTTTACTAACAAAACCAACACTTTTATGACGTGAATCTATCGAAGTTAAACGATGATCACCCATTAAAAAGTATTTGTTTTCTGGTACTTGAATTGGAAAAGAAATATCACAATTACCTAAAGATTTCTCATCTAAGTAATTTTCTTCGTAATATTCATCATTAATAAAAACATTACCTTCTTCATCAATGCTAATCCAATCACCAGGTAAACCAATCACCCGTTTTATTAAAAGTTTGTTATTATAATAAAAAGAAACAATATCTCCTCGCTTAAACTCTTGCTTTTTTAAACCAACAACATATTCACCTGGAGAAAGTAATGGGGTCATTGAAGTACCATAAATTTTAAAAACAGGTACGAATAATAATGAAACAATTATTGAAATTGAAATGATAACAATAACAACAGCTATTGTATTACGCATTGTTTTATGAAATACATGTTTAGAATTAACACGATTTAATTCAAATTCAATTTCATCAACACTTGGTAATTTACTCATTGTTAACCTTTTGATTATCTAAAACATTTAACCGATTTTGGTCTAATTCATTTAAAGCATTTTGATACTTATTTAAAACTAATTTTTTTTCATTTTCTAAAGCTTTAATACTATTTAAATATACATCGGCTGCTTTTTGACAAGTTTCAAAGATATGATTTATTTCTAATGAAGCTTCCGCAAGACTTCCGATATTTTCGAATTTAACCTTTTCTTTTTTGATCTCGGCTAATTTCATTTCTAATGATTCAATTTCTTTTGCTTGTTTTAAGATAATTTCTAATAATTCTTTACGATTCAAATTTTTAAGTTTACGCTCTTTAATTTGTTTCATATATTATCACCTGTAATTATTTTTATCACTTTTTTCACAAATGTAAAGAGG
>CAZQJH010000068.1:0-8845 GCA_964593515.1 uncultured Erysipelotrichaceae bacterium | reverse complement strand
GGCGAAGTCCCTTTGAAGTTTGCGACTTGTCGCAAACTTATGTAGAAATGATGGGACTTATCGGTGCAGGTAACAACCCAATGGTTGGTATGACTGTAGCTGTAGCTGTAGCTATCCAAGAAGCAGCTGATAATGGTAAATTCTAATTGAATACCGTAAAAATTTAGTTTTTTGGGACTTTCGATAATTTAATCGAAAGTCCTTTTTTCGATGCGGTAATAATTTACAGTATAGTTTCTTGCGTAAGAAAAACAGGTCCCCTCTGTTGACAAATTATATATATATAATTGAACGCATAATTTTATGCTAAATATACAAACGGAGGAAACGAAAATGAAAAAGTTATTAGTAATGCTTTTAGTAGCAAGTATGAGTTTTTTTGTTGTTGCTTGTGGTGGGAATGATTCGGTTACGAATAATGAAAGTACGAACAGCGAAAACCAAGAGAACAATGAAAATACCACTAATAATAGTGATAGCGAGTCAGAAGTTGATTATACAGAAATTCTATTGAATGACGACAGCTATTGGTTGAATACCCATGGAATTGGTATAGATAGAAAAATTATTTTTGGTGAAGATAACACTTATTTAAGTGGTATTACATTAGATGAATTAGGAACATGGGAAATCAATGATACTACATTGACCATCACATCGGAGGATGGTAATAATACCTACTACGAAATCAAAGATACAAATGGTGTATGTTTTCTTATTGGCAATAACGATATTTTATGTAACGGACGTTTGGATACAAGTGAGTTTCCTATAAAAGAAGTTGAAATTACGATAGATAACTGGCAGGAATATTTTGAAATAGCTACTTATACTGTCGAAAATGTCGGTGCCTTTGGAGATGTTACCGAAACTCCAGAATGTTTCTTAAAATTAAAGGATGAGTATTACAAATATCTTATAAATTACAGTATGAATGATATCACTTCTGAAGTTGTCTTAAGATGTAAGTCTAGTCCATCAAGTGAGTCCAGTGACTGTTACATGGATATTAAGAGGGACTGCTCACTATTTGGCTACTATTGGGACGAAATGTATGAACTTGCAAAAATTCAAGGAACTCTTTACTTTTTTGATATTGAATAATGATAAGTTGGAGCGGGGCGCGTGTGATATGATACCTCCAAAGTAGACAAGGTAAGTAACCAAATCTACTTTGGAGGTGTTTTTGTCTAGAAAATACAAATATTCTTATGGAGAGAAACTTAAGATTTGTGAGGATTATGTTACTGGCAGACGTTCACCATCTGAAATTGCCCGTAGTCTCGGGATGGATGTATTACCCGGAAATATATGGAGATGGATTCATGCATATCAAACCGGAGATCCAGATGCACTTCTCCCTCAAATAAGATCAAAAACTTATATGAAAGATTTTAAAACGCAAGTTGTGAAAGAATATTTAAGCGGCAAGGGTTCGTTAGAAGCACTTTGCTTAAAATATAAAATCTCATCTTGTGAAATTTTACGTAATTGAATTTCGTTATATAATAGCAATATAGAACTAAAGGATTATAAGCCATCCTCATTATTTTTTACAGGCACTTTGTTACAAAGCACTTACTTTTATATCGCTAACGCCCGAAATGTAATTCATATCTATATTATAAAACTTCGTTAATTCAATCAAGCATTCTAAAGGGATACGGACTTTTCCTTTTTCGTAATCTGAATAGGTTGTTTGCGCTACATGGATAGCTTTTGCGATTGTAGTTTGGTTTAAATCACTATCTTCCCTTAATGCGAGGATTCTTTCTATACATTCCATAAAATATTCCCCTTTGAGTTGATTTTACAGAAATTGGGAGATTGATATTGCATTTTAACGGATATTCCGTTAAAATGTATTCGGTAAAAAGGGGAGGAAAAGGTTGACGGTAAAGGGGAAGCTTGTATGAAGAAAATAAAGATCATTTTAAGTAGCATTATTTTAGTAATATTAGTGCCGATTCTTTTTTTATGTTCAGTAATATTGATTGACTCGTTTATGAAACCGGATGAAGTACCATCATTTTTTGGGTGGAAACCATTTATCGTTTTATCGGGTTCTATGGAAACAGAGATATATCCCGGAGATGTAGTCGTAGTTAAAGAGGTGGACACTAACGAAATAAAGGAAAATGAGATTATTGCCTTTAAAAAAAATGACGTTGTTATTACTCATAGAGTCGTTGATATCATTAAAGAAAATGGAACAACAAAATTCAAAACAAAAGGGGATAACAATAATACTGAGGACAGCGGATATGTTTTAGCGGAGCAAGTGGAAGGTGTATATCAATTTAAAATAAAGAGTTTGGGTAATTTTGCAATGTTTACTCAAACGCCGGTTGGTATGTTGATTTGTTTATCCATTCCATCAGGAATGTTATTGCTGATACAAATGCTTGATTCGCATGGGCATAAGAAAAATAGTGAGAAAGGAGAAAAGCATGAAAGAGAAAATGAAGTTGTCAAAGATCACTAGTTTGGCTTGTTTTTTAACTATGATCGTCATGGTCTTAGTAGCTGGTACCTATGCAAAATACACCAGTACGGCTTCAGGTACAGCTTCAACAGTTATTGCAAACTGGTCTTTTAAAGTGAATGGTGAAGAAATTGCTGTTGCGGATACCCCAAAGACGATAGAGTTTGGATTATTTAATACTATTTTAGACAGTAATGGTGCAGAAGAAAATGATGTTCAAGCGGGGAAAATTGCTCCAGGGACTTCTGGAAGTTTTACATTCGATTTAGAAAATGCATCTGACGTTACTGTACAATATTCCATAGATTTTGATGTAACAAATTCAAATGATATTCCAATCGAATTTTCCTTAGATGGAACAACTTGGAATAAGCAATTAGACAGTATTGCACCCAGTACAGACACAGTTATGGCTATCAATGGAACAAAAGCCGTAACAATAAATTGGAGATGGACATTTAACGGAGATAGTGCTGCTGATACCGTTTTAGGTACACGGGAACCTGCTCCAACTATTACCGTTAAAGCAACTATAAATGCCACACAAGTAGATGATTCGGATGCTGCTGCGATCATATATGAAGAAAAGCCAATCTTTCCAAATGTATTAACGGATTTTCCGGAAAGTTATATTGCCAGTTCTTCAATAGTAAGACCAGAGTATTCTGCATTTGCATATCAAGATGTTGATTTATTTGCCGGTAAAACAATATCAAAGATCGGTATTCCCATTAAAGAAGTATCTGCAATAAATGATGATCAAACATTTACAATACATGTTGTAGATAAACACAAAGTGGCAAGTTTACAGAAGACTGCCCCTATAAGAACTTATGTAGTAAGTCCTAGAAAAGAAGATTTAGGTTCAAATGCAGGGGCTGTAAATAAATGGGTATATATTGATTTAACAGATGAAAATATTGTTTTATCTGAAAATGAAACTCTGGCATTTGGTTCAACAACAGACACTGTTAAATTCGGATTTAATGGTAAATACGATTCTTTGGGAAAACATCCGGTATATTATTTTTGCTGTAGAGTAGAAGGTAATAGTGGTATTAATCCAAATCGTACTTCTGAGAATTTATTATTTGATATATATTATAAAGAACAAAAACAACCGGAAAATGCTAATAATTTAAAAACGGTTTTATCAGGTAAGAAACTGTCGATTTTAGGTGACAGTATCAGTACATTTGCAGGATATAGTAATAACACACAAAATAATAGTACCATTGGAAGCAATGCAGTCTGGTACAGTTCAAGTACTGACAAAGGAATAACAGATGTAAATGATTCCTGGTGGATGCAGACGATTAATAATAATGGAATGAAATTGTTGGTGAATAATTCCTGGAGTGGATCTACAGTTTTTGCAAATACCAATAATCAAGGTGTAAATAGTATTGCTTACAGTTCCGGCAGGCCGGTAAATTTGCACGATAATACGGAGGATACTGCATTTGCAAATGGTACGGAACCGGATATTATTGCTGTATATATTGGAATTAATGACTTTAATACCAATATAGTCAATTTGGGAAATTATGATCAGATTGACTTCGATACTTTGATCACTGACAATGGAGGTTCCTACAGTTATGGTACTCCGACAACAATTACGGAAGCGTATGCTATCATGGTACATAAAATGAAAACTAGATATACTTCAAGCGATATCTATTTATTTACAATGTTACCAAATACTAAGAAAATAGATGATGTTAAACTGGAATCATTTAATGAGGCTATTAGAAAAATTGCAGGTAAGTATGGATTAACAGTTGTAGATTTATATAAAGACAGTGGTATTACAAGAGATTACATTTCAACCTATCTTAGAGATGGACTGCATCCGAATAGTTCAGGTATGGATAAGATAACTGAAACCTTTGAAAAGGCATTAGAAAAAAATTATTTAAATAATTAACATGAGGAGCTAAAAGAAAATGCAAGAAAACAAATTAGTGAAATTTACAAGTTTGGTAATGTTTGTGGCATTGACTGCAGTCGTATTAGTATCAGGTACTTATGCGAAATATTCTAGTTCAGCATCAGGTACAGACATAGCAACTGTGGCTAAATGGGATATTAAAGCAGGAAAAGTAGGAAACGAAGTAAGTATTACAGGTTCTAACGCAACGGTTGCTTTCGACTTATTTGATACAATTTTAGATACTAACGGTAAGACAGAAACAAATGTTTCAGCTGATAGAATTGCTCCTGGGACACAAGGCGCATTTGAATTATCAATTAAGAATAATTCAGAAGTTGATGCCGAATATACAGTTAAATTTGAAACATCCGGGGCAGCTGTTCCGCTTGAATTCAGAGTAAATAATGGTAACTGGGCAAGTTCCTTATCAAACATTTCTGCGAATGAGCTTGCTAAGAATGCAAGTACAACTGCTAAAGTTGAATGGAGATGGGCATTTGGTGGAAATGATGCTACTGATACAGCTCTTGGTACAGCAGCTACAAATGTTCAGGTAAATGCTACATTGGTTGTTACCCAAGTGGATTAATGAAGGGAATAAATAATAGATGAAGTCTATTATTTATTCACAAAAGATATTTAATAATTTAGATATCTTTTGTGAGTATATTGTATGAAGATGTCAGGAAAATTAAATATTAAGGCTGGTGCTCATGAAGAATCATGTATTAAAAAAATATTTTAGCGTTATGGTATTTTTTTTGTTAGCAACCGTGTTAGCTTATAATACTGTAATCATTATTAAAACAGCCATAGAACCAAGAAAAACACCTGATTTTTTTGGGATTAAAACGTATATTATCTTATCCGGAAGCATGGAGCCGGAACTAACTGTCGGAGATCTGATTATAGTCAAAGAAGTGGATGAAGACAAATTAAATATTGGAGACATTATCTCATATAGAGATGGATCAAATGTAGTGACTCATAGAATCATTAAAATCAACACAGTGAATGGGACAAAACAATATATTACCAAAGGCGATCATAATAATGTTGAAGATAGTGGAACTTTAACGATTGGTTCTATAGAAGGAAAAGTAATAGGTAAATTAGCATATATAGGTAAATTTATACTATTTATGAAAAATAAATATGTGCTAATTACTTTGGCAGTGGTATCTTTTTTGTGCTTTTTTTAGATGAAAAGTAAGGAGCTCTAAACAAATGATAATGAAGATAGAAAATCTAATACCCAAATTATTATATTTAGCTATTATAACTGCAATTGTAGCAGCAACAACTTCGCTTTCAAAATTTGAATCTGCGACAGTAGGAACGAGTGAGGCTGAAGTTGCCGCATTTATTATTGATGTTAGTGGAGAGAACGAGAAGTCGGTAATTAATCTTAACGAAGAAAACACAACGGATAGTTATTCAATAGAGGTGACGAATCAGAAAGATCAAAAAGTATCTGGAGTATCAATTGAATATGATATAGAGCTAGAATTCGATCCTGCCCTACCAAGCGGGATGATAATATCGGTTGGAACAACAACTTTAGATACAGAAGAAGGAAAAGAAATATATATTTTTGAGGAATCAGGAACATTTGCTGCCGGTAATGAAGCTAGTAATACACATACAATAACAATAACTGGAGATATTGGAGAACTTGAGGAATATTGTGGTGAAATGTCAATCTATGTTGATGCTGCACAAATTGATTAAGGGGAGTTAAAAAGCATGAAGTACACAAAAAAGGGCAAAATAGTAGCAATAGCAATGTTATCGGTTTCAATGCTGATATTAACATCATTTGTGCTGTGTAATCCTACTTATTCTGAATATAAGAAAAAGGTTTTAGTTAGTAAAGTTACAATAGAAATAAATCATTCAGAGGATTCTTTGCAAATTGAGGCGGTGGAAGAACAACAGGAAGAAGTGCTTCCAGAAGTTGTTGAAGAAGGAAATTAGATAATCAAGAAGAAAAAGACTCAGACGATAAACGTTTGGGTCTTTTTTGCGTTTTTTTTGTATTATTTATTTGAAAACATATGGTAAAATTGGTTTTATGTCTACGTGATGTCTACGAAAAAAATAAATGTAGACATGAAAAAGGTGTAGACATGATGAAAATGTAATGTTATTATAAGTCACACACATGATATTTTCGGAAACTTGCCAATGATCATGATTAATTTTGTCGTATGTAGTGATTTTATTTCTAACACCCTAATCGCAGCTTCTTGAACTGCACATTTTTTATCTTGTTCTTTTCTATGTTTACTTCCTTTTGTTTTAATTTCAAATCGAGCAAGTATAGTTTTAAAGTCCCCCTATAATCTATAAAAGTATTTTGGAATTAAAAAGTTAATTATGTGATTAAATTACATCTGAGAGAAAAATTAGAGACTTTTACTTTTAGACGATACTTTTCTCATAGAGGTGATTAAAATTAAAACTTGAGTCAAATTTTTATTTCAAATATATAGTATCGGATCAAAAAACGTTCGTGCTTTCGGATAGTTTTTCGAAACAGTAAAAAATATTAATACCACGTCTATGGTACGCAATACCACACATCAAGTTTTCAATATCAATTTTTCTATTTTTATTAATATACATGCTAGGTCAATACTGTGTACTAACATATTTTTTTTGTTGCTCTTTTTTGTGCCTCTGTCTGTGCCATCGTTTCAACAACTCCTTTTATTATATAATTTGCACAAAAAATACCTTAACACCAAAACGAATGTTCTAAAATTGTGTAAGATCCACAAAATATCACATTTAACAGTACGTACTATTTTTAGTGTAATAACATCATAAAGAAAAGGAAATAAAACTTTTCAAAACAGCTCTTTGATAATTGAATAAAGGCTTTACACCAACTACAAAATCACCTACAATAAATAAAAAAGGTAGGTGAAATATATGCACGAGGTTGATAACATGGGAATGAGTGATGAACAATTTGAAGTGTACAATGCATTATTAAGTTTTGTCGATGAACTTATCGACAGAGAAGAAGATAAGGAAGAAAGAAAGAAACTTAAAACAAAAAAGAAAAACATACTAGCTAACAACAAAGAAGTAGAATATAAATAATACTATTTAAGGTGTAAAGTCTTTATTGAACTATCAAAGGCTTACACCTTTTTTATATTCATAAAGGAGTCAAAACCTTAAAAAAGAACGTGATATTTAAGTGGGGCTTGCCTGTGGGATATGGAGCCCTTGTTTGATCTGCGGTTCTTCTGTTTAGTGCTTAATAAGTTTTGGACTAAAAATAACCTCATCAGGTGGACGGGATGACAGGTTAAGCGCAGACAATAGTTTTTTCGTCTGTTGAGTCCATTAATTCGAAAGGTGTTTTGTTATTTAAGTTTTCTATGTGTATCACTTATGGCATGTGGTGGAAGCGATACACAATCTACGAATAAAGGCGGTGAGCAGAAGAACAGAGATTATGCAAGTGAGTTGACACAGTTTATTACGGAGAACAATGTATGGTATATGCCAGATTCTGATCGTAGCACTGAATACATGATTACATTCTTTGAAGATGGACATATTGAAGAAACATCATATGGTGAAAGTCGTGAAATTTTCCCTACATGGGAATTTGTAGAATACTACCAAGATGCAAGCGACTCAACTTATTATAGCTGCTATGAAGAAATCCCTAATTTTGACGTTACACGTGGACTCTATGCGACTGACTGCTTTTTGCTAGGCTTTGATACAGAGGGCAATCCGTTATTTAGATTGTATTATGGATCGGTTGGCTACTCTGAAAGTCAGTATGAACCGATTGAAATTACACTAGATAACTGGCAGGATTATTTTGAATTTCAAGAATATTATGAGTTTGAGGAAAATGGTTTTGGAGAATTTGAATCTGCGAGTAGACAGTATTATCTTATAACTAAAGACGAAATAAATGTTGATGTAGAGAATAGTGATGTTACGCTTGAATATACTTGTGAATATGCGGAACAATCATACGCTGTTGACTTTGAAAATAAAACGGTTACTTATGGTGAAATAACAAAGAACTACACGAGTGATCCTCAGGTTGAAACGATGGATTCTATATATAGAGAAGAGAATAACGCTTACAAATACGGAAGATCCATCAGTTTCGACTTATACTATGAATTAGAAGGGTATTGTTTTTCAAAAGTAACAGGTGTTGATGTCACTAGAATTATAGGTACTCTTTATGCAGCTAAATAAAAATATGAAAATGGAGCAGAACACAAGCAGTTCTGTTCCATTTTTTCTTTCTCTAGCTGTTTACAAGAATACCCTATGCTTGATGCGTACCGGAAAAGTGCGTATAATAAATGTATGATTAAATGGTAGATAGGGAGTAACTGATATGACAAATGAACAAATTGCAAATGTGCTTGAAAAAC
>CAZQJH010000067.1:0-8874 GCA_964593515.1 uncultured Erysipelotrichaceae bacterium | reverse complement strand
ACTAAATCATCTTTATTATTTAATACCTTTATCAATTCTTGATATAAATGTGGTTTTAAAGTCATTTCTTCAAAGCGTGGCATTGATTTAGTCAATACTAATTTCAATGCTTCTTCAACATCATTTCCCTTAAGATTTAACCACACATAATTCAATAGCAATCTTATTGTACTTTCAATTTCAAATTCTACTCTTTTCCCAACAACAAGTGCACATTCATTTAACTTCCCTAATCTTAAATAAGCATCAGCTAAATAATACAAAAGATAAGTTTTACCATGACTCACCTCTTCAACAAGTTTACCATATTCAACACATTTATGATAATCTTTAGCGAAATAACGATTACGACTAATACAGTAATTCAAATCATCTTGAATCGTCAATAATGGATATCGTTTCATCAACAAACTTAAAGCTTGATATTGTTCATAAGCTAAATCTCCATCTTTCAAATAATCATAACAAATACCAATTTTAAAGCGTAACATCATCATTCGATTAATATTCCAACTCTTTTCAAAACCAGTATAAGCAATACGATAATGTTGGATTGCTTTTAATGGTTTAGATATATAGTAATAATAATCACCGTAATATTGATCTAACATTTCAATATAGCGCATATCTGGTAAACGTCGATTCTCTTGTAAGTATTGATAAGCTTCTTCAAAATCACCTATGCGCATATAATAGTTTGCTTTACATAAACGATAAATAAACATTGCTTCTACTTCATATACTTTTTCAAAACAACAAGCTTCACTTAATAAAGTTTGTAAGACATGGTAATCTTCATTCACATATATTGCTTTAATCATTTGAATTAGTAAATAGTAAGGATACATAATTGAATGTTCAAAGTCTAATTTTTTTACTTTAGTTTGTAAATCTTTAGCTCTTCCTTGATCTAAATATAAAATAGCTTCATAGCTATCTTGTAACCATTCGATTTGCTTTTCTTGATTCTTAAATAATAAAGCAAATGATACACCTAAATCTTCAAATATATTACGCATTAAATTTGGATTAATACTTGTTTTACCTTCTTCAATCATTTGTAGTTGATTTCTAGTTAGCTTGTTTTGATTACATATCTGAATTATATCAATTGCGTTCGTTTTACGCCAATATGCAATCAAAGCACCTAGTATTTTTAAATGTTGATTTTTAATCATAATTTAAAAAAAGAGAATCGTTCGCGATTCTCTTATAAATTTTCTAACATAATATTACATCCATCAACTACACAATGTAAGGCATTTTCAGCTACATGGACTGGAATTTTTAATTCATCGCGTAATAAAACATCTAGATTTTTCAATAATGCTCCTCCACCAGTTAATACAATACCATGTTGTACAATATCGGCAGCTAATTCCGGTGGCGTTACTTCTAAAATCGTTTTAGTAGCTTGAACAATTTCACTTAATGAATTACGAATGTATGATTCTACTTCATTACTATCAATATCAACTGCATGTGGTAATCCTGTTTCCACATCTCTTCCTGATACCGTAATTGTTTCAGGATTTTCTTCAACTAAAGCATTTCCAATTTTTTGTTTAATTTCTTCAGCTGTTTGTTCCCCAATATACATTTTCTTTTGTTGTCTTACACATTCAATAATATCTTGGGTGAAACGATTACCAGCAGTCTTAATTGAAGTCGAACATACAATATCTCCTAATGATAATACAGCAATATCACTAGTTCCTCCACCAATGTCTAAAACCATATTACCACTAGCTTTTCCGATTTCTAATCCAGCTCCAATCGCAGCTACTTTAGGTTCTTCTTCTAAATATACTTTTTTTGCTCCAGCACGATAAGCACAATCACGAATCGCATTTTTTTCAACTGATGTGATATTAGCTGGATGACAAATTAAGATAACATTTTTCTTAAATAATCCTTTTAATTTACATTTTCTTAAGAAATAATTCAACATCATATCAGTCGCTTCAAAATCAGCAATAACTCCATCTTTTAAAGGACGAATACATTTCATTGTTGCTGGTGTACGTCCTAGCATTTCACTAGCTTCAACCCCTGCAGCAATACATGTCTTTTTCTTACAATCAATAGTAATAATTGATGGTTCATCAACAATTACTCCTTTACTATCTAAACATATTAATAAATTAGTTGTTCCTAAATCAATTCCAATCTTTCTTACCATATTCCCCACATCCATTCTATACTACTTTAGTATACTACCTATAATATAAAAATGCAAAGTTTTTCCTTGTTTCAATAAAAAAAAGGTAGTTTTTCACTACCTAATTAAAATAAACAAATTCATCTGCTAATCCATCGCATACAGTTACTTCTTTAGCATATAAGATTGGTACATCATGTCCATATTCTTCATCATATTCAACTTGAACATTAGCTTTAATTTTTACCCAATCATCTTTAATGAATGAACTAGCTTTACTATAGTGTACTAATAAACCAATTAATGATGTATCATCAGCACAACATACCATTGCATATCTTCCTACAACCATAGCACGTGGTATACCTTTTACTACATTAGATACTACTTTCCCTTTAATAATCAACGTTTTATCTTGATATTTTTCAGGATGTTCCATTGCATCCATATACCATAATCCATAATCATCATCATTAATTTCAATTTCATCTTTAGTAACATCAAATGGTAATTCACCTTCACCTAAAGCACTAACATTACCTTGTAAGTCTTCATAAATTACTTGAGCTACTTTATTGAAAGCTTTAATGTTATTACGTAAATATAACTTATCAACATTTTCATCACAACGATTAAAGATAACTACTTCGCTATAACGTAATTGATCAAAAATCATTGATTTCATATTACTTACATATACATCAAATTTAGAAGCATCGACAGTTGATAAAATTTGTACTAGCATCCAATCCATTGGTAATTCAATTGTATCTAAGAATTTAGTAAAATCCCAAACCCCATTAAATTCAATCATTACCCGATCTACTTCTTCTTTACAAGCAATTTCTTTAAAGAAGTTATAGTTTAAATCTTCTAAGTTTTCTACTTCATATAAAATCGTATTTGTTTTAGTAAGGAATGATTTTT
The DNA here is from genome assembly GCA_964593515.1 of uncultured Erysipelotrichaceae bacterium. Taxonomy (GTDB): domain Bacteria; phylum Bacillota_I; class Bacilli_A; order Erysipelotrichales; family Erysipelotrichaceae; genus JAXJYR01. Next base: position 5,786 of record CAZQJH010000067.1, on the reverse strand, counting down.
CATATTCTTCCTCACCTTCTTCACAAACAATTAAGGCCGTTTTTTCACCAGTGTTAAAACCTTCATCACTTAAAGTATCTTTAATTAATGTTGTTTTACCACTTTCTAAAAATCCGGTAAATAAATATACTGGTACTCCCATAAATTACTCCATTTCAAATAAAGCTTTAATTGCTTTTTCATCCATTTCTGAACCAATTACACAAATTCTTCCTGTATAACATGGACTTCCTTCACGAATTTCAAATTCTTCAGGTACAAAATCAAAGTAATGCCAAACCCCATTTTCATCAGCTAACATTCCTTTCGCTCTTAAAATATGTCCATATTTTTCATCAGTTAATTCATTTAATAATGATTCTAATCTTGCTTTACTATATGTTTTATTTGTTTCAACACCTAAACTAGTAAATACTTCATCAGCATGGTGGTGATGTCCACAACCACATTCTTCATCATGTTCATGGTGATGATGTCCACAACAGCATTCTTCATCATGTTCATGGTGATGATGTCCACAACATTCTTCATCATGTTCATGGTGGTGATGCCCACAGCATTCTTCATCATGTTCATGGTGGTGATGCCCACAGCATTCTTCATCATGTTCATGGTGGTGATGTCCACAACATTCTTCATCATGTTCATGGTGGTGATGTCCACAACAACATTCTTCATCATGTTCATGGTGATGACATTCAGCCATCATTTGGGCAGCTAAATCATCTTCATTTTGCATCACTTTTAAGATATCTTTTCCATCTAATTGATCCCATGGAGTAGTTACAACATGAGCATTTGGATTTAATTCACGAATCAAATCTAAGGTTGCTGATAATTTTTCTTCGCTAACCATTTGCGTACGACTTAAAATAACTGTTGTAGCATTTTCAATTTGGTTATTAAAGAATTCACCAAAGTTTTTCATATACATTTTAGCTTTTTTCGCATCTACTACTACACTTAAACAGTTAATTTCAAAAGCTAAATCTTCTTTTACATCCATAATAGCTTTAACAACATCCGATAATTTACCTACTCCACTTGGTTCGATAACAATACGGTCTGGATGATATTCTTCCACAACTTTAGCTAATGATGAAGCAAAATCACCAACTAAGCTACAACAAATACATCCTGAGTTCATTTCTTTAATTTCAATTCCAGCATCTTTTAAGAAACCAGCATCAACACCAATTTCCCCAAATTCATTTTCAATTAAAACAACTTGTTCACCTTGATATGCTTCTTGAATTAATTTTTTTATAAAAGTAGTTTTTCCAGCTCCTAAAAAACCAGAAATAACATCAATTTTAGTCATTACAATCATCTCCTCACTCTCATAAAGTATACCACTTGTTTAGACTTAATTCAAGAAATCACCCACGCTCACTAATCAGAAAATTTGCATACCAATTTCCATCATATATTAAATCCATTCGCAAAATTCTTTGTTGTAACATAAGTTCATATTCACTTCGCTCTAAACTCATGGCAATGGATAATTTATCAAGATAAAAGCTTTCTCCAAAATATAAAATAATATTTCGTTGATCAAAAACAAAACTATTGGCTGAAAAAATAGCATAGCGTATTTCCCCTAAATTTATACTTTTTCGTTTTTCACGATATGCTTTTACTTGTTTTACTACATACCAGCGACTTTTATCATGGATAAAATGATCTACTTCCATCCTTTTATTACTATGGCACAATCTAGCTATTTCAAAACGATATCCTTGCGTATATCGTTTTAATACTTTACCTTGCTGTTTATTTACTGCCAATAAAACTTTTATCGTTTTGTACATCTTATCACCTACTTTCTATTTATTATTCGTATTTAAACCTTATTTTTTAAAATTATTTTGATTATCAAACAAACTTTATGCAAAAAATAAAAAAAGTACTTGCAATCTACTTTTCTATGTGATATTATATACAGGCATTAAGCGATAAACATTTCAGATGGAGTAGTACTCAAGAGGCTGAAGAGGTGCCCCTGCTAAGGGTATAGGTCGGGAAACTGGCGCGAGAGTTCAAATCTCTCCTACTCCGCCATTTAAAAATTAATCAACACGAAAGTGTTGATTTTTTTTTGCTTTTAAATAAAAAAATCATTGCCGCTTGATGCGACAATGATTAATTTTTAAATCTTAGAAAAAGCTTGTTTTAAATCAGCTATTAAATCTTCAACATCTTCTAAACCAACTGACATTCTAATTGTTTCTTGTTTTACTCCTCCAGCTAAACGTTCTTCTTCACTCATTTGTGCATGTGTTGTACTAGCAGGATGAGTTAATAATGATCTTGAGTCAGCAAAGTTAGTAACATGAATAAATAATTCAATATTATTAATTACGGTTTTACCTCCTTCAACACCACCTTTAACACCAAAAGTATATAATCCTCCAAATCCATTAGGGAAATATTTTTTAGCTAATTCATAGTTAGGATTTCCTTCTAATTCAGCATAACTTACCCAAGCTACATCTTCACATTCATTTAAGAATTTAGCTAAAGCACGTGCATTTTCCACGTGTTTTTTCATTCTTAATGATAATGTTTCTAATCCTAATAAAGTCATATAAGCATTAAATGGTGACATACATCCACCTAAATCTCTTAATGTTTTCGCAATTGCTTTAGTTGCAAAAGCACTAGGACCTAAATCAGCATATACAATATCATGATATGCTTTATCTGGATTATTAAATAATGGATAACGTGGATTATCTTTCCAATTAAAGTTACCAGAATCAACGACAATTCCACCCATCACATTACCATGTCCAGCTAAATATTTAGTTGTTGAATAGACAACTAAATCAGCTCCATATTGAATTGGTTTAAATAAGTATGGGGTTGGTGTTGTATTATCAACAACAAATAAAATACCATATTTTTTCGCAATAGCACTAATTGCTTCAAAATCCAACATATCACCATTTGGATTTCCTACTGATTCCACAAAAATCATTTTCGTTTTATCATTAATTGCTGCTTCTAAAGCTTGTAAATCACGTGGATCAACAAAGTGAGATTTAAATCCCATTCCCACCATTGTTCCTGATAAAGCTCCAATTGTTCCTCCATATAAGTTATTAGCGGCTACAATTTCATCACCACTTTCACAAACAGTCATAATCATTCCCATAATAGCTGCTGTTCCTGATGAAAAGGCTACTGCTGATACTCCACCATCTAATGCAGCCATTCTTTCTTGTAAAGCATCAACGGTTGGATTAGATAAACGTGAATAGAAATATCCACCTTCTTCTAAAGCAAAAATACGAGCTGCTTGATCAGCATCATCAAATGTAAAAGCATTTGATAAATATAAAGGCATTCCTGTTGCTTTAGTAGCTGGATCAACTTTTTGTCCAGCATGAATTTGTAATGTTTCAAAACCATAACTATTATTCATTTTGCATTCCTCAACTTTCACTTTTAAAATTTTAGCACATTCAATTAGCTTGTGCAACCAGCATTTCTTTAGCACTTTCTAAAGCTAAATTAATCATTTGCTTAAATCCACTTTCACGCTCACTAGCTGCTAATTCTTCTTTACTGACTAATGAATCAGAAATTGTTAGGATACATGCTGCATGTTTTCCACATTGTTTAGCTATACTAAATAAGGCAAAGCTTTCCATTTCTACGGCTAAACAATGATGTTCTTGATACATACGTTCATTAACTTCATAACCTTGGGCATAATAAAAAACATCACTACTATGAATACGTCCTTCAACTAAATTTAAACCTAATTTCTTACTACATCCTTTTATTACTTCATTTACTTGCTTACTTGGATACATAAGATGTTTTAAACTTCCATTTTGTTGATAAGCAAAATTAGATTCACTATATGATTCACTTACTAACAATAAATCACGAACATTCAATTCATCCGTATACGAACCAGCACTCCCAATCCTAATTATCACCTCAACATCATAAAAATTAAACAATTCATAAGCATAAATACCCATACTAGGCATTCCCATTCCACTACCCATTAAAGAAATATCAATTCCTTGATAAGTACCACGATATCCATACATATTACGAACGCTATTAAAACAAACAACATCGGTTAAATAATTATCGGCAATATATTTAATTCTTAATGGATCACCACTCATTAAAACAATTTTACTGATGTCTCCTTTATTAGCTTCATTATGAGCACTTGCCATATAATCACCTTCTTTTTTTAAATTATAACATACCTTAGATATTTTGTTATACAAAATGAAAGCTATATCATGTATAATTATAGATAACAAAGAAAGGATTTTGCTTATGAAAAAATTAATACAACTAGTTACCATATCATTATTATTTATCACTAGTATTAATACTCCTTTAGCTAAAGAAGAAGTATTAAAAAACGATCGTCAATATCGAGTGGTTGATGTTAATAATGAAGGTGACCTTAAACTAATCGAAACATATAAAACTTATGATGAAGCTTTAAAAAATTACCAAAGCAATATTGATAAATATGATAACCTAAGTATTGCTTATGGTACTTCATATCTTCAATGTGAATATGGTATTGTAGCCTTTAAAAGTAACAATACTTGTACCATTAATACTAATTATACTAATGCAGCAAATGGTGAAGCTGGTTATACTAATGGTTGTTATGGTGGTGATGGTTCGTTTATTAATTATAACCATGATACTAAACAAGTTACATTTGAATTATCAGCAGTAAAAGGATATGTAAATATCGATGATGTTGATATTTATCCTCTTTCCTTAGTACCTAATGTTAGTATGTATAAAGTAAATAATCATATTATTTATCATTATATTAAAGGAAATGCTACTAGTAATAGCTATAATAATATTATTGCTTTATCCCTAGCTCCAACTAGTTTAGAAGAAAATACTAACTATTATAGTTATGATGGTCATTATTTTTATGATTCATTTACGAAAATGATTGATGATGTTCGTAACAATACCCATGATCATGCCACTAATCATGATGAACCTTATTATAACTATTATCAATATTTATCTCATCGTTCTTTAACTAATTATAGTTTTGAAGAATTCGAAGATTATTTAATTAACCAAAAAGGTTTTAAAACTACTATTTATAGTTTTATGGATAATGATCATAATCAAATTCATGATAATTTATCCCAATCATTAATTATGCAAGGTAGTGAAGCATTCTACCAATATCAAAATCAATATGGAGCTAATGCGATTATGATGTTAGCTTTAGCTTGTAATGAAAGTAGTAATGGTCGTAGTATTTTAGCTTATGAACGTAATAACTTATTTGGTCATGCCGCTTTTGATGAAGATGTTGATAGTGCAAGTGGTTATTCTTTAATCTCAGATAGTATTTATTCACATGCTAAACATTATATTTCTAAATCATATAGTAATCCTAATGCTTATCAATATCATGGTTCCCATTTTGGTAATAAAAATGGTGGTATGAATGTCCAATATGCATCTGATCCATATTGGGGTGAAAAAGCTGCTCAATACTATTTCCAATTTGATCAAGATAAACAAAAAGATTATAAAGCTTATGCTTTAGCTATTAGTGATAATGGAGCTAATCTTTATGCAAAAGGTAGTAAAAATGCCCAAGTAATTCAAAAGCTAACTAAAGGTGAAGAACATTCTTTGGTTATCCGTCAAAAAAGTGGTGATTTCTACCAAGTTCAGTTTGAACAAGCCAATAGTAATGGTACATATTCTTTTAGTAATAGTATTGCTTACTTACATAAAGATGATATTAAATATATTAT
>CAZQJH010000066.1:0-8997 GCA_964593515.1 uncultured Erysipelotrichaceae bacterium | reverse complement strand
TAATTGAAATATTGATGTTATGTAAGTTTAAGATAGTTTGGTTCATAATTGCTTCATGTTTAGCTTTTTCACTGGCAATTACTTGTGCGATTCCTAGTTCGATTCCTATTTCAAATCCTTTAATTCTTCCTTTTTCATAATATTCTTCTATTAATCCAAGTGATGCATTACACATATCTTCCACATCCTTTCGCTTTTCTTCTATCAATAGTATAGCATATTTTTGCTTTAATAAAAAACTCTTGTTTTTAAACAAGAGTTAAAATTTATTAAAGGTTATTTAATACTGTTTCCACAATATCATCTTTAGTACAGTGATATTTAGCTAATAATTCAGCAGGAGTACCACTTTCTCCAAATGTATCTAAGATACCTACACGTTTAACTTTACGTGGTGTTGTTTCAGCTAATGCTTCACAAACAGCACTTCCTAATCCACCGATTACTGAGTGTTCTTCACAAGTTACAAATAAAGTATGAGTTTGTGCTAAACGATCTAATAATTCTTTATCGATAGGTTTGATTGTATGCATATCTACTAAAGTAGGATTAATTCCTTTTTCTTTTAAGATAGCACATGCTTGAGTAGCAGCTTCAACCATAATACCGCAAGCAACGATACAAACATCTTTACCTTCTTGTAAGACATTACCTTTACCGATTTGAATATCAACTGTTTCATCATAAATTACGTCAACTGCACTTCTTCCTAAACGTACATAACAAGGTCCATCAATTTTAGCTACTTGTTCAATAACTTTTTCTGCAGCTACCGCATCAGCAGGACAAATTACTTGCATTCCAGGAATTTCACGCATAATTGCCATATCTTCAATACTTTGGTGAGATGCCCCATCTTCACCTACAGTAATACCAGCATGTGAAGCACATACTTTTACATTTAAGTGTGGGTAACCAATTGAGTTACGAATTTGTTCATAAGCACGACCAGTCGCAAACATAGCGAAACTTGATGCGAATACTGTATTACCGCTAGCAGCTAAACCAGCAGCCACTCCCATCATATTACCTTCAGCAATTCCCATGTTGTAGAATTGATCAGGACATACGTCTTGTGCTTTTTTAGTTTTAGTTGATCCAGATAAGTCAGCATCTAAAACAATAATATTTTTATCTTCTTTTACTAAACGAGCTAAGGCATTACCATATGCCTCTCTAGTTGCAATCTTTTTAACTTCGGCCATGACTATTCTCCTTTCAATTCTTCAAGCGCTTGATCACGTTGTTCAGCATTAGGAGCTACTCCATGCCAGCTTGCTTTATTTTCCATGAAAGAAACACCTTTACCTTTAATTGTATTAGCTACAACTACTGTTGGTTTTCCTTTAACTGTTTTTGCTTCTTCAATTGCTGCAACAATAGCATCAAAATCATGTCCATCTTCTAAAACGATAACATGCCATCCAAATGCTTTGAATTTTTCATCAATTGGAGTTGGATTCATTACATCTCTAACGTCTCCATCAATTTGTAAGTGGTTGTGGTCAACAAATGCCATTAAATTATCTAATTTGTAGTGAGCTGCACACATTGCTGCTTCCCAAACTTCACCTTCTTGACATTCACCATCACCTAAAATTGTGTAAATACGATAAGGGTTTTCGTGATATTTATTAGATAAAGCCATTCCAACTGCTGCTGAAATACCTTGACCTAATGAACCAGTAGACATATCTACTCCAGGTACTTTGCGCATACATGGGTGTCCTTGTAAACGACTACCAATTTTACGTAAAGTTAATAATTCTTCTTCTTCTAAAATTCCTAATTCAGCTAATACTGCATATAAAGCAGGGGCTGCATGACCTTTAGATAAAACGAAACGATCTCTTTCTAAAGAATTAGCATTTTCTTTAGTCATTTTAATTTGTGTAAAGAAAATAGCACTCATCATTTCTAAACAAGATAAACTTCCACCTGGGTGACCAGATTTTGCTTCACTTACCATTTTTATAATATTTCTTCGCATATTTAAGATATGCTCATTTAAATGTTCTACGTTAGACATTGCAAAAATCCTCCTTAATAATCATTTTATATTATACTATTTTTAATATCAATATGCAAAAACTTTATACACTTTTTTCCCATATTTACCCATTTTTTGGATCAATTAAGGTTAACTGTACTTTTTCTTTCTCTAAATCAATTGAATATACCCAAACTTTTAAGACATCATTAACCCCAACTAGCTGTGAAGGGTGTTGAACTCGTGGCTTACTCATCTTAGAAATATGAACTAAAGCATCTTCATGAAGTCCAATATCAATAAAAGCTCCAAAGTCAACTACATTACGAACAACTCCTTCTAATTCATCACCAACATGTAAATCAGTAATTTCTAACACGTCACTTCTTAAAACAGGAGCATCGTATTGATCACGATAATCACGTAATGGAAGTGATAAATGGGTAATAATATCTTCTAGCGTATAGCTATCACACCCCAACTTTTTACTTTCACTTTCTAAATCAACCTTAGCTAAAATTGTTTTAGTTTCTTCACTTCCAATATCATTAGGTTTTAAGCCATATTCAGCCATTAAAGCATAGGCTACATCATAACTTTCAGGGTGAATACTAGTACGATCTAAGAATTCTTCTCCATCTTCAATACGTAAGAAACCAGCAGCTTGTTGATATGATTTAGGACCAATCTTAGCTACTTTTAATAACTCTTTACGATTTCTTAATCCTTGATTAGCTTCACGATATTCAACAATGGCTTTTGCACTAGCTTTACTTAAACCAGAAATATGGGTTAATAATTCTTCACTAGCTGTATTAACATTAACTCCAACTCTATTTACAACCTTACTAACAACGAAATCTAAACGATTCTTTAATTGAGCACCTGCAATATCATGTTGATATTGACCAACACCAATTGATTGAGGATCGATCTTAATTAATTCAGCTAATGGATCAATAATTCTTCTAGCAATTGAAATTGCACTACGTTTTTCAACAGGTAAGTCAGGATATTCTTTACGAGCAATTTCACTAGCACTATAAACACTAGCTCCTGCTTCACTAACTAATGTAAAAGCAACCTTTAAATTATTTTCTTTAATCAATTGAGCAATAAAAGCTTCACTTTCTCTAGAAGCTGTACCATTACCAATCGCAATAATTTCAATTGGATATTTACGTAATAAACGTAAAACAACCTTCTTAGCTTCTTCCAACTTACATATTGGTGGATGTGGATAAATAACGGCAATTTCACGCATAGTTGATAAATCATCCACTACAGCTAACTTACTACCAGTTCTAAATCCTGGGTCAAAACCTAAAACCCATTTATTTTTAATTGGTGGAGCTTGTAATAAGTTTTCTAGATTTAATGAGAAAGTCTCAATCGAAGCATCATGTGCTTTTTGAGTTAATTCTTTACGTACTTCACGTTCTACACTAGGATAAGCTAAACGTTTCAATCCATCTTCAATAGCTTCCATAATTAAATCACGATGTTTACGATGATTAACATACATACGTTCACAATAACGCATAATATTATCTTCATCAAAATCCAAACTAACATTAAGGACTTTTTCATTTTCTCCACGATCAATAGCCATAATTCGATGTGGTGCTAAAGTTAGCAATTTTTCTTCATAATCATAATACATCTTATATATTTTCTTTTGATCATCATGTTTTTTAGTTTCTTTACAGACAATTTTTCCACGTTCAATTTGAGCTCTAATTTGATTACGGACTTTAGCTTCGTCACTAACCATTTGAGCAATAATATCTTTAGCCCCACTAAGTGCTTCTTCACTACTTTTAACTTCATCATTTAAATAATCATCTAGTTGTAAATCATCACCTTTTAATATTGCATCAGCTAATGGTTGTAATCCTTTCGCAATTGCTATACTAGCTTTCGTCTTACGTTTTTGTTGGTATGGACGATATAAATCTTCAATCGCACTTAACTTTTCACAAGCCATTATTCGTGCTTTTAATTCATCAGTTAATTTACCTTGAGCATCAATTAAACGAATAACATCATCTTTACGTTCTTGAAGATTTTTTTGATATTGATATTGTTCTTGAATTAAACGAATTTGTTCTTCATCTAATCCTTTAGTAACTTCTTTACGATAACGAGCAATAAAAGGAATCGTATTTCCTTCATCTAATAATTTTAAAGTTGCTTCAACTTGATATTTTTGAATTTTCAAATTACTTGCAACATATGCAATTAAATTTTGATCCATTTTCATAACCTCTCTTTTGGCTTAATTATATCATTTTACTAATAATTATGCTATTGTCGATTATCTTGACAACCATCTTTAATTAACATATCCTTAATTACAGAAAGAAGGTTTAACCATGGAAGAAATTATTACTCATCAAACATATCAAAAACAAATATTTGAAAAGGAAAACTTTACTTACTATAGTTTTCAATCATGTCATTTTGAAAACTGTATTTTTATCAATTGTTCTTTTACTAATTGCAATCTTAGTTATACTAGTTTTAATAATTGTTCAATGACAGGTATATCATTCCATAACACTTCATTAACTGAAGTTTCATTTACAAGTAACAATTTAGCTTTTACTTATTGGGAAGTAAAAGCTAAAAAACTTATTCTTGATAATAATAAACTTAGTGATACTTATTTTAATCAAACTAATTTTAAAGACACTATTATCACAAATAATGATTTAAGTAATAGCAAATTTGTGCAAACATCACTAAATAAAATTAATTTAAGTAGTAATGATTTAACTAATTTAAGCATCGATATTAAAGATTTAAAAGGATGTTATATAAATAGTTATCAAGGTTTAGCTATCTTAGAAATGTTAGGAATCCAAATAATATAAAAAATAGGGGGTTAACCCTATTTTATTGATAATTCAATCATTTTTAATAAACAAGCTACTCCTTGTTCCATTTCTTGAATACAAGCTAATTCATATTTACCATGGAAATGATATCCACCAGTTCCTAAGTTAGGACACATTAAACCATCAAAAGTTAATCTAGCTCCATCTGTACCACCACGAATTGGACTAGAATATGGTTTAATTCCAATTTCTTCTAAAGCTTGTTTAGCTAATTCAACTCCATACATATTATTACGAATTACTTCTTCCATATTGTAATACGAATCATTAATTTCGACACTAACTACTTCATGTTGATATTGTTTATTCATAAAATCAGCAATTCGCATGAAGTCTTTTTTTCCTTCTTCAAATTTTTGACGATCATGATCACGAATAATATATGAAGCTTGGGCTTGTTCACAACCTCCATTTAATTCACATAAGTGATGGAATCCTTCATAACCACTTGTTAGTGCGGGATCTTTAGCTTTAGGTAAGTTTTGGTGGAATTGCATTGCTAAATGTAAAGCATTAATCATTTTATCTTTAGCTTCACCTGGGTGAATACTAGTTCCATGGAAAACTAATTTAGCACTAGCTGCATTAAAGTTTTCATAATCAACACTTCCTACTTCTCCTCCATCAATCGTAAAAGCATAATCAGCATCAAATAAAGGAATATTAAAACAATCAGTTCCTCTTCCTACTTCTTCATCACAAGTAAAAGCAAAACGTAATTCACCATGAGATAATTGTTTAGTTTGTAATTCTTCAATCATAGCCATAATTTGAGCAATTCCAGCTTTATCATCAGCACCTAATAAAGTTGTTCCATCAGTAACAATAATATCTTTACCTTTTAATTTAGGTAATGCTTCAAATTCACTAGTTTCCATAACAATTTCTAATTCTTCATTTAAAACAATATCATTACCATCATAATTATTAATAATACGTGCTTTAACATCTTTTCCACTCATATCTGGTGAAGTATCCATATGAGCTAAGAAACCTAATTGTGGTACTACTTTATCAATGTTACTAGCTAATTTTCCATAAACAATTCCAAATTCATCCATAAAAGCTTCAACATTTAATGCTTTTAATTCTTCAACTAATAATTTACCTAATTCTTTTTGTTTCATCGTACTAGGAGTTGTAGTTGAATGTTCATCACTTTCAGTATCATATTTAACATATTTTAAAAATCTTTCTACTACACTTGTCATAATAACCTCCATTTTTCTTTTTAAATCATAACAAAAAAAGTAACCGGTGTAAACACCTGTTACTTAGAAAACAAGATTTCATATTTTTTTAAGCGATGATATATTTCATCATAATCTTCACACATTAAATTAAGTAATTCTTTAAAATGTTCATCATTAATTTGATGTTCTTGTTTAAATTTATGCAAAGCTAATTTTGCACTATCAATTTGTTTAATCGCTTCTTGTAAGACTTCTAAATCACTATCTAACATCATATTCTTAACTTGTTTCATGATTGAAACCATCATCCCAAGCATACCACCATCATTAAAGTCTTCACCTTCATATAAGACTAACATTCCTTTTAAGGCTTGTTGGTGAGCTTTAAAAGCAAATAACATTTCATCAAATTCTTGAATTAATGTTTCACTAGTTAATTTAGCTTGTAATTTAGAAAATAAATCTAGTCCCATATTAGTCCCTTTTAATAATTGTTGTATAGATTTAACAATCTCTTGTTGCATGATTCACCTCATGCTTAGTATGAACTAAAATTAATCAATCATACAATAATTACTAATAATTGATTCAGCTACTTTAATTCCATCAATAGCACTAGATACAATACCACCAGCAAATCCAGCCCCTTCACCACAAGGATAAATACCAAGTGTATTACTTGATTGTAATTCTTGATTACGATTAATTCTTACAGGTGAAGAACTTCTAGTTTCAATTGCTGTTAAAATGGCATCACCATTAGAATAAGCACTAACTTGTTTAGGGAAATAACGTAAACCATCTTCTAAAGCACTAGCTACTTCTTTAGGTAATAAATCATGAAGATTACTTAATTTAACTCCACATGAATAAGTAGGTTTAATCAAACCTAAAGAAGTGCTAGGTTGATGATTTAAGAAATCTTTAACTAATTGAGCTGGAGCTTGATAATTACTTCCACCCATAATATAAGCTTGATGTTCTATTTCATCAATGAATTTTAAAGCATCATGATAATTATCATTAAAATCTTTAGCATACATTTGAACTAATAAAGCCGCATTAGCATTAATACCATCACGAGCATGATAACTCATTCCATTAACTACTACTCGCTCTTTAAGTGAACTACTAGCTACAACATAACCTCCAGGACACATACAAAAACTATATACCCCACGACCATTATCAGCTTTCATTTTAACCATATAAGACGCATTAGACAAACGTTTATGATTAGCATACTCTAAGTATTGACTTTCATTAATATCTTGCTGAGGATGCTCTATACGCACCCCTAAAGCAAAATCCTTACAACTCATATCTACACAATGCTTATCCAACATCATATAAGTATCACGAGCACTATTACCAATAGCTAAAACTAAATGATTACAATCATACCACGTATCATTAACTAAAATACGTTGTAATTCCCCTTTTTGAATATCTAAATCATTTAAACGTGAACGAAAATGAATTTCGCCCCCTAATTCCACAATCTTCTTACGCATTTCCACAACAACTTTTTTTAATAAATCAGTACCAATATGAGGATGAGATGAATATAAAATATCTTCCGGTGCCCCAAATTCAATTAAGGTTTCTAAGACCACGCGTGAGCGTGGATCTTTGGAACGTGAAGTTAATTTACCATCACTAAAAGTCCCAGCTCCTCCTTCACCATATTGAACATTACTTTCTTCATCTAAAATTTGTTCCTTAAAGAATTGTTCAACTTTTAAACTACGTTCTTCAACACAATCCCCACGTTCAATAATAATAGGTTTATATCCTGCTTTAGCTAAGATATAAGCTGCAAACATCCCACAAGGACCAAAACCAACCACTACCACTCGATGTTTCATCCCTAATACGCCACAACTAGGAATAACATATGGTAAATCTTCTACTAAACGTACATTCTTTAAGTTCTTACGTAATAATTTATCTTCATTACGCACTTCACAATCAACAATATACGAAAAACACATATGTCTTTTACGCATATCTAAACCTTCTTTATAAATCGTATAACTGATTAAATCTTTAGCTTTAATCCCTAAAGTTTTACATATTTTACTTGGTAATAAAGTTAAATCTTCATCAATCCCTAAATTAACCTGATGAACTCTAATCATTAATATAACTCCTTTAAGATATTAATCTTTTTAGCTAAAAGATAAACAATACTAGCTAAACCTAAACTAACAACACAAGTAATAACATATACTAATTCACCACTTAAGTTAGGTAAAACAATACCTAATAAGATAATAATAATCACATGAATAGCATAAATAATAATACTAATACTACGCATATATTTACTATAATCATTATTTATTTGCTTGCTTGATAATAAGCAAGCAAATAAAGCTGGTACTACAATAACTAAACTAGCAAACATACTAGTAATACTTTGCATATATCCTAGCTTATTAAGAACACTTACTTCTAATCCTAATAAAATAATTCCAATTATTAAAACTAGTAAACTATCTTTTAATACAATATAGTTTTCATTAGCATTAGCAAATAAAGCCCCTACACTAACAAAAAACATACCAAAAAACAATCCATTACGCGTTGTTTCAAAGATATTTAAATAAGTATCTACTACTCCTAAATCTAAATAATTCCCATAAATATTAATACTCATTCCGATTAAGTATAATCCTAAGGAAATTAAAGCAATAACTTTATAAGAACAAAACTTTCGTAACCCATAAACCATAATAATTGCAAAAATCAAAGCCGGAAAAAACCATAAATGATAATAACTACCATTAAATAATAATCCTCTTAGATAACTTAAGATATTATGAATATTAATTGTCCCATATAATAAATAACTAAATGGTAAGTATATAATACTATAAATAAGATATAACTTAATTAATCTAAATAAGGT
>CAZQJH010000065.1:0-9042 GCA_964593515.1 uncultured Erysipelotrichaceae bacterium | reverse complement strand
TGATTAATTTTATATTGATATTTATACTTATTAGGTTCATATAAATATTGTTCTTTAAGCATCATAAAACCATAATCTAACATTTCGCTCATTGCTTTATTACGTATTTTACTATCACTTGCTTTCATTACCACACCTATTAATCTACTCTTATTTCTTTTAGCACTTACACAAATACAAGATAATGCTTGGGAAGTAAATCCAGTTTTTAATCCATCAACCCCCTCATAGCTTTTTAATAGTTTATTTGTATTAACTAACCAAAATGGTTCACTATCTTCTCTAATATAATATTCATAACTACTAGTTATATTTAAAAGTTCTTCTTTACCTACTTTAAGTAAAGCTTGAGCTATAATAGCCATATCTTTTGCACATGAATAATGATTATCATGATGTAATCCATTAGCATTCATAAAGTGAGTATTAACTAGGTTTAATTGTTTAACCTTATTATTCATTGCCTCAACAAAACGCTTATGAGAACCTTTTAAATGGACGCCTAAGGCTACACTAGCATCATTAGCACTAGCTAAACAAACACTATATACTAAATCTTTAACAGACATTGTTTCATTTTCTTGAAGATATATTTGGGTACCTCCCATCATACACGCTTCTTTGGTTGCAACAACTAAATCATCCCACTTTAATTCTTGTTTTTGCAAAGCTTCAAAAACAAGTAATAAAGTCATCATTTTCGTCATACTAGCCGGATACATTTTTACTTCTTCATCTTTTGCATAAATAACTTCCCCACTATTAGCATCAATTAAATAAGCACTACCTACATCTAATTCTAAAGCTTTAAGCTTTATTGGAAATAACAAACATAAACATAAGCATATCAACAAACATTTTTTCATATTATCCCTCGCTTAAGTATATGGCAAAATAAGCAATAAATGAAAAAAATGGATTCAAAATGAATCCATTAAAGTTTATATATATGTTTTTCACTAATAATAATATCTAAAGGAATATCATGATCTTCACAAGGTAAAGCATCAACTTTTTGACACTCAAAGCCAACCCCAATTTTTAAACAATTAGTTTGTTTTAAATAACGATCATAATAACCTTTACCATGTCCCATTCGATTAAGCTTATCATCAAATGCTACTAATGGAATTACCATCACATCGATATCTTTAGGTAATACTAATTGCTTACTTAAAGGTTCTTTTATCTTAAAGCTTCCTTCGATATATTCATTAGTATTCATATAAAAGGCAATCGTTGTATCATCAATAACTTTAGGGAGGGCAAATTCATAATCATTAAATAATGAATCTAATTTAACTTCACTACCATAAGCATGATATAAAGCAATATTACCTTTTAGATAAGTTCTTAATTGATCACAAATTAATAAACTATAGTCATTAATTTGGGCTAAAGTTAAAGCTTTTCTTTTAGCTAAGACTTGTTTTCGAATAATCTTTTTATCCAATTGAATCACTCATATCTAATTTCATTAATTGGTTTAATTCAACCGCATATTCCATTGGTAATTCACTAGTAAATGGTTCTAAAAATCCCATAACGATCATTTCAGTTGCTTGTGATTTAGTTAAACCACGTGACATTAAATAGAATAATTGTTCTTCACTAATATTAGAAACGGTTGCTTCATGTTCAATTTGACTAGTTTGGTTTTCACTAATATTAGTTGGAATCGTATCACTTCGTGATAATTTATCTAAGATTAAAGTATCACATTCAACTTTACTTTTAGCATAATCAGCATTTTTACTATGTTGAACAACTCCACGATAGTTAACTTCCCCACCAGTTCTTGAAACTGATTTAGAAATAATATTACTTGAAGTATAAGGGGCTAAGTGAATCATTTTAGCTCCAGCATCTTGGATTTGATTTTTTGCGGCTACGGCAATTGAAATACATGTACCTTTAGCATAAGGTTCAGCTAAAACACAAGCCGGATATTTCATATTAATTCCACTACCAATATTACCATCAATCCACTCCATTGCTCCATTTTCGTAAACTTTAGCACGTTTAGTAACTAAGTTTACAATGTTATCTGACCAGTTTTGGACTGTTGAATAACGACATTTAGCATTCTTATGCACATAAATTTCTACCACAGCTGCATGTAATGAATCTTTAGAATAGATTGGTGCCGTACATCCTTCGACATAATGAACATCAGCACCTTCATCAACAATAATTAAAGTACGTTCAAATTGACCACTACGTTCAGTATTAATTCTAAAATATGATTGTAATGGTTTTTCTAATTTAACTCCTTTAGGTACATAAATAAAACTTCCACCTGACCAAACACAACTATTTAAAGCCGCAAATTTGTTATCAGTATAAGGAATAATTTTCCCAAAATATTTTTTAAATAAATCAGGATGTTTCTTTAAAGCTGTATCCGTATCTAAGAAGATAACTCCTTTTTCTTCAACTTCAGCTAACATATTATGATAAACGGCTTCACTATCATATTGAGTTGTAACTCCAGCTAAGAAATCTTTTTCTGCTTCTGGAATTCCTAATTTATCAAATGTATCTTTGATTGTATCAGGAACTTCTTCCCAACTACTTTCCGTTTTATCACTAGGTTTAACATAATAAGTATAATCATCAAAATCAATATGTGATAAATCTGGTCCCCAAGCTTGAATAGGTGTTTTTTCAAAGTGTTCAAAAGCTTTTAAACGATATTCAAGCATCCATTCTGGTTCTTTTTTAATCGTTGAGATTTCAATAATTGTTTCTCTTGTTAATCCTTTATTAGTTTTATAAACCGAAGTATCTTCGTCATGAAAACCATATTTATATTCTTGATCTTGTAAGATATCTTGATTACTCATGACTATCACCTTCACTTTCTTTTAATATTTCATCTAATCCACGCCATCCAATTGTTGCACATTTAATACGATTAGCTTGTTTACCAACCCCATGGAAACAAATTGCTTCTTCTAATAAATCTTCATCAAAAGGTTGACCGTCAATCATTTTATTGTATTCTTCCATAATTACTTTAGCTTCATCAATTGTTTTTCCCACAATTAAATCACACATAATTGAAGTTGAAGCTGTCGAAATAGTACAAGCTACTCCATCAAAGCAAACATCTTCAATTACCCCATCAACAATCTTAGCTTGAACATGAATATCATCAATACATGATGCACTAGCCATATGTTTTTTAGCATATGTTTCATCTTCTACTAAACCATGATGATGAGGGAATTTATAATGATCCATAATAATGGCACGAAGCATCATTGAATCTTTAATTAAATCACTCATAAAAACCTCCTAGAAGAATATATCTAAACAATTCTCCATGGTTGCTTGTTGGCAAACTTCTAAGAATCGATCAATTTCTTCTTTTGTATTGTAGAAATAAATACTTGCACGAATCGTTGCAGGAGTATTTAATGCTTCTGGTAATAATTTAGCACAGTGTTGACCACTACGTACACAAATACCATTAGCATTAAAATAACTAGCACCATCTTGCGCAAATACATCTTTAATATTAAATGTAATAACACCTGAATCACTATGACGATTATAAATCGTAATATGTTCCATTTGTTCCATTTTACTAACTGCATATTCACGTAATTCTTGTTCATATGCATGAATGTTTCCTAAACCAATTTGATTAAGATATTTAATTGCTGCATGCAAACCAAAAATAGCTTCAATCGGTTGAGTTCCACTTTCAAATTTATAAGGTGCTTCTTTTAATTCAATTTCTCCACATGAATTAAAACGAGCATTACTATCTCCACCATAGAAAATTGGTTCCATTTTAGCTAGTAATTCTTTTTTACCATATAAAATACCAATTCCAGTTGGTCCTAACATTTTATGGGCTGAAAAAGCTAAGAAATCAACATCTAAAGCTTTCACATCAATTGGGACATGTGGTACACTTTGTGCCCCATCAATAACTACATAAGCATTAACTTCATGAGCTAATTTACAAATTTCTTGAACATCAATTTCATAACCTAAAACATTTGATACATGAGCTAGCGCTACTACCTTAACTTTATCATTAAGCATTGCTTTAAAAGCTTCCATATCTAAATGACCATCTTCTAATAATGGAATATATTTAATCGTTGCTTTTTTACTTTCACATTGTTTCATCCAAGGTAAGATACAAGAAGCATGTTCAACTAATGAAGATAAAACAATATCACCTTCATTTAAAACTAAATCACCAAAGCTTTTAGCTACTAAATTAAGTGAAGCACTAGCTCCACTAGTATAAATAACTTCATCAAAATCAGCATTAATAAAATCAGCGACTGCTTGTCTTGTTGCTTCATATTCTTGATCAACATAATAACTTAAATCATAATCACCACGATGAGCATTAGCTCCATAATTTTCATAATAATTAACTACCGCATCTACTACCGCTTTTGGTTTTAAAGTTGTTGCAGCATTATCTAAATAAATTAAAGGATGATTTTGCATTACTTTGTTGTCTAACATTTTAAAATCCTTACGGATTTCTTTTACATTAAGCATGTAATCCCACCTTTTTTTCAATTTCATCTTTAGCTTGTGCTTGATAAGCTTCATCTTCAAAGAAATTAGTAATTGGCATTAAATAACCAATTGTTAATAATGATAAAGCATCTTCACGTTTTAATCCTCTAGTTTGTAAATAATATAATTGATTTTCATCTGGTTGACCTAATGTTGAAGCATGTGATGCTTTAACATCATTTTCATCAATTAATAAAACTGGTAATACATTAGTATGATGGTTACTTGTTAAAGTAAGTACACGTGTACTTTGATGTGACTCACTTGCATATGCTCCTTTAGTAATATTACCAATTGCTTCCATATAATATTTACCACCATCTTTAATTAAAGCAAAATTATCCATTTTAGCTTTAGTATATGGAGCATGATGTTTAATTTCTAAAAAATAATCTTTTTTATCTTGGGCAATACATACATTTAATACATGAGCATTAGCACCACTAGCTAATAAATCAATATGTGTATTAACCTTAGATGAAGCTTCATCTAATTCCCAATAAGCTAATTCTAGTTGTGCATCTTTATTAACTTTAATATCTTGCGTTAAATCAATAACTTGTCCTGCTTTTTTCATTAATAGTTCAAGTTTTGATCCTTCTTCTAAAATAATATTAGACTTACATTCACTATTAGCATATGAAACAATTAAACGTGCGGTTACACCTTTTTTAATAACTAAATCGAATAGTGTTTCACTAGCTTCAATATTAATTGTTTGTAAATCAAAATTACTTACTTCAATTTGCATAACTATCCTCGATGAGCTCCACAAGATGATAATAGATGCACAGTTTTTTCTTCTTCTTTACTAGCTTTAACACCATATTCTTTTTCAATCCAGTCAAATCCTTCTTGATCAACTTTATCAACTAATGTTTCATCACCAGTTAAAACAATTTGACCATCCATTAAAACATGAACATGGGTTGGTTTTAATAATTTTAAGAAACGCGCATAATGCGAAATAACTAAAGTTGAAAAAGATTGTTTATCAAACATTTCATTAATTGCGTTTGCTACAATATTTAAAGCATCAACATCTAAACCAGAATCAATTTCATCTAGCATTGCAATTGATGGTTTCAACATCATCATTTGTACGATTTCATTACGTTTCTTTTCTCCTCCAGAGAAACCTTCATTTAAGAAACGATGAGCTAAATCTGATTTCATTTCCATCTTTTTAATTGATGCTTCCATTTCTTTAATAAATTTAAATAGTGAAACTGGTTTTTCACTACGGGCATTTAATGCTGCACGTAAGAAATCAGAGTTAGAAACTCCAGAAATTTCACTTGGATATTGCATTCCTAAAAATAAACCTGCACGAGAGCGTTCATCGACACTCATACTTAAAACATCTTGTCCATCTAACGTAATGCTACCACTACTTACATGGAATTTAGGATTTCCCATAATGGCTGCCATCAATGTGGATTTTCCATTTCCATTAGGACCCATTAAAGCATGTCTTTCTCCTTCATTTATTGTTAGGTTAATACCTTTTAATATTTCTTTACCATCTACATCTACATGTAAATCTTTGATAATTAATACACTCATAATTCATCACCTTTCATCTGTAGTATTTTACCAAATTTTACCTATATATACAAATGAAACATATCAACAAATTAAAAAAAATATTATATATTGTGGGAAATTATAAGAAATGCAAGAAAAAATTGCTTTTTAATAGCAAATTTATTATAATATCAAAGTATGAATTTTAGGAGGGCTATTATGAGCGAAACTTTAAAAAAGAATTGGTTCGTCATTCTAATTGCCATCATCTTCATTGGATTCGCAATTTTCTGTGTATATGATACAAACAAAGGAAAATTAGCTGGTAAAAAAGATGGTGGAGAAAGCGTTGTTGCTTCATTAGATGGTGATACCAACATCACAGCCAACGAATTATACGATGAAATGTATAAAGCTGGTGGTGATAACTTAATTTTATTACAATTCCAAGCTGCAGTAATTGATGCTTCAGTAGAGACTAGTGATGAAATTAAAACTAGCGCAAACAGTATTCGTCAATATGTTGAATACAATGCCGCTACATATGCTACACAATATGGTCAAAGTAGTGAAGAATACTTAACTAGTTTGTTAGCAAACTATGGATACACAATTGATACAATTGATGACTTCTGTCGTATCCAAGCAAAAATGAGTGTATTACAAAACGATTACATCTCACGTAATTTAGAAGAATTATTCACTCCAATTGCTGAAAAGAACAACGGACGTATTGTTTCTCACATTTTAGTAAAAATGGAAGATGCAAACAACCCAACTGCTGAAGAATTAGCAACTGTTGAAGCTATTGAAAAAGACTTAGAAACAATGAGCTTTGCGGAAGTAGCTAAAAAATATGCTGATAAAGGAGATACAAGTTCAGCTGAAAACGGTGGTTACTTAGGATACATGGATTCAACTACTAGTTATGTTGATTCATTCAAAACTCAAGCTTTAAAAATGAAAGCTGGAGAAACTAGTGAATGGGTAAAAGAAAGTAACTCAAGTTACAATGGTTGGCACATGATTTATGTACATGAAACTGATGTTAAAAAGATGTTAGCTGATGAAAATGCTAAAGATTCAATCATTAGTGCGGTTGCTAGTGCTGATACAACAATTTCAACAAAATATATCAAAGAAGCTGCTGAAAAATTAGACATCGAATACTACGATGATGATATTAAAGCATTAATTGAGGAAAAAGTATTAACTATTCCTGAAACAAAAACTGAAGAAACAGATGACAAATAGGAGGATCATGGAATGAAAAAATTATTAACATTAGCTTGTACTTTCGCCATGATTTTCTCATTGGCTGGATGTAAAGATGCAAGAGCTGAATTAAGTAAAGAAATTGCTAATGAAAAATACTTTGCCGTTAATGGAACTGTTACTTCTAAAGGTGATGTATTTGAAGCGATGAAAAGCACAGCTGGAGCTGATGCTTTAATTAGCTTAGTAACTAATAAAATCTTTGAAGCTGAAGGAATTAGCTTAACAGATGAATTAAAACAAGAAGGTAAAGAAAGTGTTGATGCAATGAAAGAAGGATATGAAAGTGAAGAACAATTCTTATCAATCCTTAAAATGTACTATGGATACGAAACAATTGATCAATACTTAGAAGAAATGGTTTACCCTTCAATGTTAAATGAAGAATTATTAAAGAAATATGTAGGTGAAAATAAAGATAAATTATTTGAAACTTACAAACCACGTAAAGCAGTTGTTTTCGAATTCGAAACTAAAGAAAAAGCTGAAAAAGGTTTAGCTGCAATTAAAAATGATACAAAAACAGAAACTGTAATTAAAGATTTTGGAACTACATCATTAACATATGATGGAACTGAAAGAATTTATATCAGTGAATCTTCTATTGCTAAAGCTGCTTTAGATGAAATTTATGCTGCTACTGAAAATGGATTAGTTGATAAAGTAATTGAAAATACAACTACTAGTACTGATTCAACAACTGGAGCTGAAACAAGCAAAACATTATATTATGTAGTAAAAGTTGTTGAAATCGATGCTAATGAGATGGAAGAAGATTCAATTAGTGCTATTGCTAACCAAGTATCTTCTATTGCTAATAGTGCTTTAGAATACTACTTAAAAGCTCACAACTTTGAAATTTTCGATATCGACTTATACAATGCAATTGAAACAAGTAATCCAACTTTCATTGTAAATAAAAAATAGAAATAAAAGAGCACGTTGTGCTCTTTTAATTTATGGAGGTAATAATTATGTGTATTTTCTGTAAGATTGTAAATAAAGAAATTCCCTCATCTACTATTTATGAAGATGATTTAGTATTAGCTTTTTTAGATTTATCACAAGTAACTAAAGGACATACATTAATCGTCCCTAAGGCGCACTATACCAATATTTTAGATTGTGATGAAGAAATACTTGCCCATATGGCAAAAGTGGCTAAAACACTTTCTAATCGCTTAATAACACGTTTAGATGCTAAAGGAATTAATGTTTTATCTAATGCTAATGAAGAAGCAGGACAAAGTGTTATGCATTTCCATATTCATTTAATTCCTCGTTATGATGAAAATGACGCTATTGATATTAAATTTAACGAAAGTGAAAAACAAGATTTAAATAGCTTAGTTGATATACTAAAATAATTAAAATAGCATAGGCTAACAGCCTATGCTATTTTAATATATAATATCACATTGATAGTTTTTACTATATTTTTTTATAACTTCTTTAATCACTGTGTCATTGTCACTATCTTTATTTACGAAACATTTTTCACCAAATACATTTTCATCATAAATTTTAAAAGAATCATTAATTTCACGATAGAAAATCAAATAGTAAAGTGTTTCTATTTCATTACCATTTGATGCTTGTATTTGATAAACATCAACAATCATATCACCATAAGTATTAGATTTTGAATTCATAAATAAACGTGATAATAAAGTAATATCATTAATA
>CAZQJH010000064.1:0-9204 GCA_964593515.1 uncultured Erysipelotrichaceae bacterium | reverse complement strand
TCGTTAAATTCATCACAAAAGCAAACAATAAACAGTTATTTGAATTTGCTTATAAACAAGAAAAAGTCCATATAATCATCTGATTATATGGACTTAGTTAATTATTTTTGATGTTTAATTGCAGCTTGAGCAGCAGCTAAACGAGCAATTGGTACACGATATGGACTACATGATACATATGTTAATCCAACTTCATGACAGAATTCAACTGATGCTGGATCTCCACCATGTTCTCCACAGATACCTAATTTAATATCTTTACGTGTTTCTCGACCTAATGTAGCAGCCATTTTAATAAGTTTACCTACCCCTTTAGTATCTACTCTAGCAAATGGATCTTGTTCGAAGATTTTCTTATCATAGTAATCATTTAAGAAACTTCCGGCATCATCACGTGAGAATCCATAAGTCATTTGGGTTAAATCATTAGTTCCAAATGAGAAGAATTCAGCTTCTTGCGCAATTTCATCAGCAGTTAAAGCAGCACGAGGAATTTCAATCATCGTACCAACGTGATATTTTAATGTTACATTTTCACGTTTAATGATTTCATCCGCAGTTTCCACAACCACCTTTTTAACATATTGTAACTCTTTAACATCTCCAACAAGTGGAATCATAATTTCTGGTTCAATATGCCAATCTTCATGACGTTTATTTACATTAATAGCAGCTTCAATAACAGCTGTAGTTTGCATTTGAGCAATTTCTGGATAAGAAATAGCTAAACGACATCCACGATGTCCCATCATTGGGTTAAATTCATGTAATGATGAAATAACATTACGTAATTCATTAACATCTAATTTCATATCTTGTGCTAATTGTGTAATATCATATGAACTTGTTGGTAAGAATTCATGTAATGGTGGGTCTAAGTAACGAATCGTTACTGGATAACCTTGCATTGCTTCATAAATAGCTTCGAAGTCACTACGTTGCATTGGTAAAATCTTATTTAAAGCTGTTTTACGTTGTTCAACGGTTTTAGAAACAATCATTTCACGCATAGCTTTAATACGGTTACCATCAAAGAACATATGCTCTGTTCTTACTAATCCAATCCCTTCAGCCCCAAATTTTAATGCTTGAGCTGCATCTTGTGGAGTATCAGCATTAGTTCTAACTTTTAATACTCTTGTTTCATCAGCCCATTTCATAAAGGTTTCAAAATCTCCTGAGATTTTAGCTGGAACTGTTTTAATTGCTTCTCCATATACAAAACCAGTTGATCCATCTAATGAAATATAATCTCCTTGGTAGTATTTACATTTATTAACTTCAAAATATCCTTCATTTTCATTAATTGTAATATCACCACATCCTGATACACAACATGTACCCATACCTCTAGCTACTACAGCCGCATGTGATGTCATACCTCCACGTACCGTTAAGATACCTTCAGATACATGCATTCCTTCAATATCCTCAGGTGATGTTTCTAAACGTACTAAGACAACTTTATGTCCTTTACTAGCTTCTTCAATAGCTGTTGCTGCATTAAATACTACTTGTCCACAAGCAGCTCCTGGTGAAGCTGGTAAACCAGTAGCAATCTTTTTCGCATTAGCTAAAGCTTTATCATCAAACATTGGATGTAATAATGAATCTAATTGTTTAGGTTCTACCATCATCAATGCTTCTTCTTTAGTTATCATCTTATCATTATACATATCACAAGCAATCTTTAAAGCTGCTGTTGCAGTACGTTTACCATTTCTAGTTTGTAGCATATATAATTTACCATGTTCAATGGTAAATTCCATATCTTGCATATTACGATAGTGGTTTTCTAATTTATGACAAATTTCCACAAATTCTTCATATGCTTGTGGTGCTACTTCTTTTAAACGATCAATTTTTTCTGGTGTACGAATACCCGCTACAACATCTTCACCTTGAGCATTCATTAAGAATTCTCCATATAAAGCATTTTCTCCTGTACTTGGATTTCTCGTAAAGGCAACCCCCGTACCACAATCATTACCCATGTTACCAAAAACCATCATTTGAACGTTAACAGCTGTACCCCAACTAGATGGAATATCATTCATCTTACGATAGTAAATAGCTCTTGCATTATTCCAAGATTTAAATACCGCTTCAATTGCTCTAAATAATTGAACTTTTGGATCACTTGGGAATACTTCATGTAATTCTTCTTCATAGAAAGCTTTAAAACGTTTTACTAATTCTTTCATATCATCACTATCTAGTTCCGTATCTAATTTAACGTTTTTACTTTCTTTAATTTCATCAATAATTAATTCAAAACGTGATTTATCTAATCCCATTACAACATCAGCAAACATTTGAATAAAACGACGATAAGAATCATAAGCAAAACGTGGATTATTAGTTTTACGTGCTACTCCTTCAACAACTTCGTCATTTAATCCTAAGTTTAAAATAGTATCCATCATACCTGGCATACTAGCTCGTGCTCCACTTCTAACTGATACTAATAAAGGATTGTCAATATCACCAAATTTTTTATTTGATACTTCTTCTAATTTAGTTAAGTTATCAAAAATTTGTGTTTTAATTTCATCATTAATTATTTCATTATCGGCATAATATTGATTACAAGCTTCTGTTGTTACGCTAAATCCATAAGGTACGGGCATTCCTAAACTCATCATTTCAGCTAAGTTAGCTCCTTTACCACCTAATAGATTACGCATTGAACCATTACCTTCACTAAAAAGGTATACATATTTAGTTCCCATGTTATTTCCCTCCTTTTTGTAATCGCTTTCATATATATTGTTATTATAGCATTTCTTTTTTGAAATGCAATACTTTATTGACTATCTTATATAAATTCTATATGATTAAGAAAAGGAGGATTTTACATGGAAGAAAATCAAACTAATAATGTACATGAAACTTTTGATTTCAGTATTTTAGCTAATGCTAATATACCTAACTGGTTGGATGATATCATTATTGATAATGAACGAGTAGTAGCTTGTTATAAGACAATTAGAGATACTGTTATCTTTACGAATAAACGTCTTATTTTATCCGATAAACAAGGTATTACCGGTAAGAAAAATGAAATTCATTCAATCCCATATCATACGATTAATTTATGGTCTAGTGAAAGTAATGGTCATTTTGATGTGAATTCAACCCTTACTATCCATACTAAATGTATGATCATTAAGTTTAATGTTACTACTAATATTGATATTCGTGAAATCGATCGTATCATTGCTACTTATACTCTAAACTAAAAGTCAGCTTACGCTGACTTTTTTAAAATAATGGTGCAAAGAAGTTTAATATTGATCTTATTAAACGTTCTAAATAAGATACATTATCTAAATCTTCTTGCGTAATTTCATGTGATTTTTCTAATATTTGATAATAATCTTCTTTCATATCTAAAATACAATCATTGTTATATAAGTTACATCCACATTCATAATGTAAATAATAAGAACGATAGTCCATATTAACACTACCAATAAAAGCTACTTTATCATCACTGATCATTTCTTTAGCATGAATAAAACCAGGGCTATATTCATAAATACGCACCCCTGCTTCAATTAAGCTTAAATAGTTAGAACGTGTACAGGCAAACACATACCATTTATCAGGAATATGTGGTACTACAATTCGTACATCAACCCCACTTTTAGCAGCCATCTTTAACGATTGAACCATTTCATAATCAATAACTAAATATGGAGTTGTAATATATAAGTATTCTTTACTATTTTGAATCATATTTAAATGAACACATTTTCCAATAGTTTCATCATCAGTAGGTGTATCACTAAATGGTTGTACCCATCCCTTACTTGCTACTTTTTTAGTTGTATCTAAATAAATATCAAAATCTTCTTTTTCTTTTTCATCAAAGTTATAAAATTGAAGAAACATTAGGATAAATGATTTTACTGCTTCTCCTTCAATTAAAATTGCATTATCATGCCAATGACCAAATCGTTTTTTCACATTGATATATTCATCAGCTAAATTAACCCCTCCGGTAATCGCATATTCACCATCAATAATACAAATCTTACGATGATCACGATTATTCATGGTAATCGCTAATTTAGCTTTTAAACGATTAAATACTTTAGTTTTAATCCCTAATTCATTTAAGTATTTATCATAATCAGCAGGTAAAGTTGTACTACAACCAAAATCATCATAGATAATTCTAACTTCAAGCCCTTCTTTAACTTTTTCAATTAAAATATCAAGAATTTCATTCCACATATATCCTTCACCAATAATAAAATATTCTAAGAATATATATTTTTTAGCGTTTTTAAGCAACGTTTTCATTTTCGCAAACTTAGCTTCACCACTAGCTAAAAAAGTAGCTTGAGTATTTTGATAAAGGGGAAAAGAAGCACTATTCCATAAATAAGCATATTGTTTATATAATGAATCATCATAATTTTTAAGTGCGATAGCACTATTTTCATCTTGAATCATTTCATCTTTAAGCCAATTAAAAGCTCGATGATCTTTAATTCTTAATTCTTTAGGTACTTTATGTCCACCAAAAATCAAATAAATCATTCCTCCAAGTAAAGGGACTACTAAGATTAAAATGATCCAAGTCATTTTATATGTAGGATTTTCATCTTTATTTAATAAGTAAATCGTTGTCGCAATCGATAAAGCAAGTAACAATCCTTGTACAATTACAAAATATTCACTTAAAAAGATAAAGAAAGCTAATAACCAAAATAATTGAAATAGAATTAAAATTGCAACAATAAACAACTTATGAGTTATAATCTGCGTAATTTTTCGTAGCAGTTTATGCAACATGTTTCAACATTTCTAAAATTGATGTAAGTCTTGCTTCATCAATTTCCTTATCTTTACCATTACATGTATCTTTAACCCATAATTGTTGTTCTTCATTAACATAACCACTACTAATCATCATTGCTTTTTTAAATGGTGCTAAACCAGTTTGTAGTAATTTTTCACCATCACCTTTGACTAACGTAATTTTTTCATCGTTATATTTAAAGTTATTTGCTAAACGAGTAGCTTCATTACGTAAACCACCTAAATAACAAATTCTTGTTTCACTTCCTTTTCCAAGACAATCTAAGATAATCATTAACGGATTACGATTATTTTCTTCTAATTTTTCTTGGAAAAGCTTATTTCCTTTATAGTCCATTTTATTTTTATCGGTAAAAACAAAAGCAACTTTGCTTCTTTTACCTTTATCAATTGCTTGAGCTAAAGCAATTGATAAAGCAATACTAGCACTATTACGATTAGTATTATGACGACAAGCAAACCCATGTAACATCATATAAAGTAAAATAGCCATACATAATAACATTAAGTAATTCACAATCATTAAAATCGTTTGATTACTAGTTACCATCGTAGTACCATAAACCCCAATTAAAATTAAAACATAAAAGAAAATCATTGGTAGATACGTAGCTTTCATATTTTTACTAGTATTTAATTGTCCATTCATGGGATAATATTCAACTTTTCTTGAAAATTTAAAGTCTAATGTATCATAAGGTACAACAAATACATATTGAGCTTGTTTTAAATCACCAAAGAAATAATCAATTGTTTTAAAAAGACCAAATTTACTTTGTTTAATTTCTTCACATTCATAACCTAAAGCAAGCATATCTTCTTTAATTGCTTTTATCGCTTTATTTTTTTGATTACGAGTATAGCGAACTTTATAATCTTGACTATAACGTTTTAATAATTTATTCATCTTCAAGTATACCTCCTTTATTGAATTGTGATTGATATAGTTGATAATAGAATCCTTGATTAGCCATTAGTTGTTCATGGTTTCCATATTCAACAATTTCTCCTTCATTCATAACAATAATTTTATCTGCACTTCTAATTGTTGATAAACGATGAGCAATTACAAAACTAGTACGATTTTCAACTACTTTACTCATTGCTTCTTGTAACATTTTCTCAATACGTGTATCAACACTACTTGTAGCTTCATCTAAAATTAAAATCTTCGGATTTTTTAGAAATGCTCTAGCAATTGTTAATAATTGTTTTTCTCCTAAAGAGATATTACTTGTTTCTTCATTTAATAATGTATCATAACCATGTGATAAGGTACGGACAAAATGATGAACATTAGCTTGTTTACATGCTTCAATCACTTCATCTTTTCGTGCTTCTAAATTACCATAGCGAACATTATCATAAATACTTCCTTTAAATAACCATGTATCTTGTAAGACCATCGCAAATAAAGAACGTAAATCTTCACGTTTCATTTTAGCTATATCAACTCCATCAATTTTAATACATCCTTGATTTAATTCATAGAAACGCATTAATAAGTTAATCATCGTTGATTTACCTGCTCCTGTTGGACCAACAATTGCCACCATTTCTCCTTCATTAACTTCCATATTAAAGTCTTTAATAATAGTTTTTTCATCATAACCAAAAGTTACATGTTCAAATGATACTTTAGCTTTTAATTTATCTACATCATATTCAACTAATTCTTCTTGTTGCATTTCTTCTTCATCTAGTAAGGTAACAATTCTAGCTAAAGCAGCATATGCTGATTGAATTTGATTTGATAATGAACTCACTTGTGATAATGGATCATTTAATTGCCATATATAACGAATAAATGCTTGTAACTTTCCTGGATCAAAACTACCATTAATTGAGAAAATACTTCCAACAACCGCAATTGTAGTAATAATTAAATAGGTAACTAAACTATTTAAGGGATTAATACATAATGAAGCAAATTGTGCTTTTTGGGCACTTGCTTGTAAATTCGCATTTATTGTAGCGAATTTATCAATCGCATCACTTTGCCCATTATATAACATTATTTCATAATGACCATTATATAATTCATTAATAGCTCCATTTAAATCTCCTAAAGCTGCTTGTTGTTTTTCAAATTGTCGTTGTGATTTTTTCACAATTGTTAAGGTAATAATAGCCATACCAGGAATAATTAACATCGCGATACAAGCCATTTTCCAATTTAAATAAAACATCATGGATACTGCAATAACAATCGAAATAATTCCTGAAAGTACTTGTTGGAATACTTGTTGTAAAGCATTTGAAATAGCATCTACATCATTAGTAATTACTGATAAAATATCTCCTTGTTTTCTAGTATCAAAGTAGTTTAATGGTAATGTATTAAGTTTAGCTTGTAAACTATTTCTTAAATCACGCATTGCATTTTGAATACTTTTAGTTAAATATATCGCACATATTGCTTGACCACATGTTTTTATTAAATATAGACCAATCATAATACACATGGTTCTTAAAACTAAATTCATCGAAATTGCTTGTTGATTCATAATATCAGTATAAATTTGTGATGTAATCATTCCTTCTACATTAGGTAACATTCCTAAAGCAACACTTGATGAAATCATTGCAATTACGGCCAAGAAGAAAGCTTTACGATATGGTTTCATAAAGCTATACAATTTTTTAATTTTTTGCATAGTTTAATTCCTCCTCACTTAATTGCGAATAGGCGATTTCTTGATAAATCTGACAATTCTTTAGTAATTCTTGATGAGTTCCCATTCCTACAACTTTACCTTCATCTAAAACTACAATATGATCAGCATTCATAATCGTTGAAATACGTTGAGCAACAATCATCATAATTTTATCTTTCATTTCTTCTTTTAATGCTTCACGAATACAAGCATCCGTTTTATAGTCTAAAGCACTAAATGAATCATCAAAGATATAAATCTTACTTTCTTTAAGTAACGCTCTTGCAATACTTAAACGTTGTTTTTGTCCTCCTGATAAGTTAGTAGCTCCTTCTACTACTTCACTATCAAAACCATGTTCTTTATTCATAATAAAGTCATAAGCACAAGCAACCTTACAAGCATGAATCATTTCTTCCTCACTTGCCTCATGATTTCCATATTTCACATTATCACGAATCGTTCCGGCAAATAAGAATGGTTTTTGACGGATAAAACCAATTAAATCACGTAAATGATATAAATCATATTCACGAATATCTTGACCATTAAGTAAAATATGTCCACTACTTACATCATATAAACGAGGAACTAATTGAATTAAAGTTGACTTACCACTACCCGTACTTCCTACAAAGGCAATAGTTTCTCCTTGTTTAACTTCAAAACTAATATCTTTTAAAATAGCTTCTTCCCCATCTTCATAAGCAAAACTAACTTTATCAAAAGTTAAACATAAAGCTTTATCATCGATATATGTACTTCCTTCATTTTTAATAGAAATAGGCATCTTTAATATTTCTTGCATACGTTTAGAACTAACATTAGCTCGTGGATATTGCATAAAGACATTACAGAATAACATTACTGATAACATCGCATGGAATAAATAATCCATAAAAGCTACTAATTGACCAACTTGAATTTGTCCTCCATCAATTAAGAAACAAGCATATAAATAAATTAATAAACTAGCTATATTCATTAAACAATAGAATAATGGTGATGTTAACATCATTAACGTAAATAATGATTTACTATGATTCGCAAATTCATTATTTTTATGATAGAATCGTTTATTTTCATAATCTTCTTGTTTAAAAGCACGAATTACTTTAACTCCACTTAAATTTTCTCTGGAAATTAAGTTTAAGTCATCTAAAGTAGCTTGTTGCGCTGTTGAAATTGGTCCTGATTTTTTAGCTACATATAAAACTCCTAATACAATAATTGGAATAGTTGCGAGAATAATCATACTTAAAGAGATACTAGCTCTAAAAGTCATTACAAAACTAGCAATCATCATAACTGGAGTTAATAAAGCTGTTCTTAATAAAACATTAATAAATAATTGTACTTGATAAGCATCTTGATTAGTTCTTGTAATCATACTTGAAACCCCAAAATAATTCATTTCAGCAGCTGAAAACTTACTAGCTTTTTGAAAAATATCATTACGCATATCTTGGGTAACTCTTGTTGATATCTTACTACTGCAATAACCAAGTAAAATAACTCCTAAAACACCAATAATACTTATACATACTAAAATTAATCCATAACGATAAACAATCATTTTATCGTTAAAACTAATTCCTTGATCAATCATTTCAGCTACTAAAGTGGGAATTCCTAATTCCACTAAAGCAAAACCGAATACACAAATAAAGTTTAATAAAATCCAAAACTTATATTTTTTTAAATACTTTAAAAT
>CAZQJH010000063.1:0-9253 GCA_964593515.1 uncultured Erysipelotrichaceae bacterium | reverse complement strand
CTAGAATAATCTAAATCTTCACTAATAACGATATTAAATGTTTTATAAGTATTAATATGTTTATTAATACCTAAATCTAAATGATTATAAATCACAAAACTTAAACACATAATAATCGTAAATAAAGCACTATAAGCTAAATAGCCCATACCACAAATTAAACCAGTTGTCATTCCTAAAAAGATAATACATATTTCTTTAGCACTACCTGCTACTGAACGGAAACGTACTAAACTAAAAGCACCAGCAACAGCAACTCCTGTTCCTACATTACCATTAACCATCATAATGATAATACAAACAACCGCTGGTAATAAAGCAAGGGTTAAAACAAAACTTTTAGTATATCTACTTTTATGCATATAAGCTAAAGCAATAAGTAAACCTAGAACTAAAGCAATAAATAAACATAATAAAAAATCAGTAATACTAATTACATTAGTGACACTTGCATCAAATAAACCATTAAATAAATTATCGAACATTTTTAACTACCTCCAACATTTGATACTTTTTTGCATTGATGGTTAGGATTAAATACTAATTTAGTATAAGCCGTACCATACTTAGAAAAAGAAGTTTTATATACTTTTTCATAAGTTAAAATATGACTCATCCATAAAGGCATTCCTTTACTACATTTGATTTCCATCAAGACCATTCCTTCATTTAAAAGGGAAGTTCCATAAACTTTACTACTTAAAGAAAGATTATCAATTCTTGCTATTATTTGATCATCAAAAGTAACTCTAAAATCACTACCATCTTTACTATAATAAGCTTCACGATCATAAGCTAAAAACATAGCTGGATGTAAGTTTTGATAATAATCTAAAAAGTAAGATATTTCATGAGCAATTTGTTTGTTGTTTGAACATTTATGGGTTTTAAGCCAATTTAAAGCTTCTTGATAAGGAAAAGCAAGACGTCGTTTATAAACAATACCTTCATATTTTTTCTTAACTTCCACAAAGACTTTGGTATGATTAGAAGCTTGTTGGTAAGAACGTACCCTTAATTTTTCTTTATAAATAGGTTTATCCATTGAACGACGAATTAGTAAATAATCATCATTATCATAATAAAGATTACGAATAGTTGTACGACCATACTCATCTAATTCCATATAAGGTTGCATCGCTTTAAGAATAGCTTCTTTTTGTTTTAAATTAATTAGATATTTAATTTCATAACGTTTAAAAACATTTTGAATGCCCATAAAAAAACTTCCTCCTTTACTAAAGTGAATTTATTGTAAAGGAAGAAGATTGAAAGATTATTGAATTTTATTAAATTTAACTATAAAGCATACTTTATGATTATAACAGTTAACACTTATTTTACCATGATGACTATCCACAATAGCTTTCGCAATGGCTAAACCTAAACCATAATGTTTTTCTTCATCATTACGAACTTCATCAAGACGATAAAAACGTTCAAATAATAAAGCTTGTTGTTCTTTAGGAATAGCGATACCATCATTAATAACGGTTAAGATAATATGACTATTGTTTTGTTTAAGACTAATTTTAACTTCTTTACCATTAGTACTATATTTAATAGCATTATCTAGTAAGATGGTAACTAATTGGTTTAATTGATGTTTATTACCTAAAAACATGATATTATCTTGAATGTCAGGATTAATCGTTAGACCATGTTCAAAAGCTAAACTTTCTAAGGTTAAAATATCACCATTAACTAGATTACTTAAATCTAGATGTTCCATAATAAGATTAGGATTTTCACTACGAGCTAATTCTAGTAGTTGAATAACTAATTGACTCATTCTTTCATTTTCATATTGAATATTAGCTAACCATTGATTAGAACCTATTTCTCGTTCTAATAATTCAGCATTGGTATTAATTACACATAGAGGTGTTTTTAATTCATGACCAGCATCGGAAATAAATTGTTTTTGTTTTTGATAACTTATTTCTAAAGGATCAACAATTCTTTTAGCTAAATATAAAGCTAAGAAAAATAAGATCGTAATCGTAATAGCCCCAACAATTAAAGTATATCTAAATAAAGTATTCATACTATCTTGCATTAAAGTATTATCCATAAATGATATTAATAAGTAATCACCTTTATCCATTTTATAATAGATTAATTCATTTATTTTGCCATAATCTTTATGATTATTAATTACTTTTAAAGCAATTTCTTGTAGGTTATCATTACTATATATTTCACGATGATCATTTTTGATTTCAATTATTTCTTGGTTATGATCTAAGGCTATACTATAGAAGGTAGATAATTTAAATTTATGATTATCAAAATGAGGATTAGGAAGTGGTGGTTTTAATACTTGATTGGTTAAAGGTTTTTCTAACATATATTGAGAAGCATGTTCTTGAAGCATTTCATAATTAGTTTTACTTACTTCAACATAACTAGCAATATAAATAACACATAATGTTGTTATCCATAATAAGGTAAGAATAGCCATAATAGAAGCTACAATTCGTTTACGTGATTGTTTAAACATTTTCATACCTAAGTTCATAACCAATTCCTCGTAAAGCTTTAATGGTTGTATTAGCTTTAACATAACTTAATTTCTTACGGGTAAAAGACATATATACTTCAACATTATTATATTCTGCTTCACTATCAAATCCCCATATTTTAATGGCTAATTGTTCTCTAGTTAAAATACGTCCTTGATTTAAAATAAGATATTCTAAGATATGATATTCTTTTTCACTTAAACGAACACTTTCATTAGAAGAAGTACATCTTAAGGTTGCACTATGAGAATCTAAACAAATATCACCAAAACTTAAAGTATCATCATAGCTTTGTTGGTTACGACGACTTAAAGCACGTAAACGGGCTAATAATTCTTTACTCATAAAAGGTTTAGTTAGATAATCATCTGCTCCACTATCTAAACCAGTTACTTTATCATCTAATTCACCTTTAGCACTTAACATTAAGATTGGTGTTGTGATATTAGCTTTACGTACTTCTTTCGCAATATCATAACCATTCATTCCTGGTAACATTACATCTAAGATAATAAGGTCATAAATATCATTTTTAATCGCACTTAGTCCTTCTAGTCCATTAATGAAATGATCTACTTCATATTTCTCTAAACGTAGTAATTCACAAAGGGCTTGAGCCATTCTTTTTTCATCTTCAATTAATATAATACGCATAAATACCACCCCGTATCTTTATTATAACGTAAAAAGGTTGAATTAAAATTGAAAAAAGCAAGTCTAAGCTTGCTTTTTGATTAATTGGAATAATTGGACAAACATTTTAGCTCCTTCAGCTCTAGTTGCACTTGAACTTGGTTTTAAGTATATTTCATCATTTTGTTTAGAACCACTCATAATACCATTTTCGACACACCATGCAATTGCATCACTAGCATAACTTGATACAGCTTTGTAATCTTTAAATTCAGCTAATGATTTAGTTGTTTTAGTATTTAAACCTTTTTTATTAGCATAGTTTCGAATCATAATAGCTAAATCTTCACGAGTAATCTTATCATCTGGTCCAAAGTTTCCATTTTTATATCCAGATACAACCCCAAAGTTACTTGCCCATGTAATTGATACAGAATACCATTCACCTTTGGCTACATCGTTAAACTTAGAAACATATTGAACACTTGGTTTTCCTTCCATACGATGAAGAATTGTGGCAACCATTGCTCTAGTAATATTTCCATTAGGATTGAAGGTCGTTCCACCACCATCTGAAGACATTAAATCAAGTAAAGTTGCTTCTTTAACCATTCCCGCAAACCATGCTTTATCATCAACATCATCATAACCGTTATATACTTTATCTTGTAATTGGTTATAAGCTTTGATTAAATCAGCATAAGCTTGATCAATAGCACTTTGTGTTAGGTTTGAATGGTCTAATAAAGCTTGCGCTTTAGTTAAAGCATCTTTAAATCCTTTAACACTTTCATCAGTTTTATATGTTAAATCGATAGCTTGATATTGATTTATTAAAGCTTCTAATTTACTAGTATCAAGTTTATTACTTGAAAGTGCCATTAATAAATTAATTGTACAAGTCGTAATATCACTTTGAGTAGCATTAGTATTGTTTAATACTTCAGTAGCTAGTTGTAATTCATTACCGTTAAAATTAGCTTGTTTAGCTTTATCAATGGCTTTAGCTAAAACATCTTTAATAATGACTTGTTGTTTATTACTTTGACCATAAATACGAAGTTCAGCCATTGAAGCATATTGATTATTCACATCACCACCACTACTAGTTATTTTAATTTTAAGATAACGAGCTTGGATAGGGGTAGTTAGATTAGCTTCTTGCATATTACGTTCTAATAACGTTTTACCATTATTAGCAAAGCTAAAGCTTTGAACTTCTTTTAAATTATTTACATCATTTCCAGCTAATAAGGTGAAAGCAAAAATATCTCCATTAGTTCCATTTTGACGTGGTAAGAAATCAACTGCGCTTAATATATAAGCTTGATTTAAATCAATAGTAATTTCTTGTGGCATATAGGCATTGCTTACATAGTCACTGTGCCAATATGTATTATTGTTGTAGTCAAAGATTTTTTCAATTTGACCACCAGCATCTCCTTCAGATGGTGAACCATTTACTCCACATTGTGAAGTTACACTCACAACTTTAAAATCACTATTAGCATCTTTATTTAATAATAAATCATTTTTACTTAATTGATTTTGTTTAAGACTATTAATTAAGTTTTTATTAGCTAAATCAATTTGTGGTTGATGATTAGTTTTATCTTCAACAACTAATTTAGCTGCTACCACTTCATTTAATAAGCTTTCATATTTAGTAACATCTTGAATTTGATTTAAAGCTGTTATGGCTTGAGAAAGACTTTGGTTAATGATTGTATAATCATTTTCTTTAAATCCTAAAGCTTGTAGATGATTATTTAAGAAATAAGTATAAGCATCAACCATACTTTGATTAAAGTTATCATTGATACTTTCACTACAAGCATATTTGAAACTTTCTTTGATGATATCATCAACATCTTTTAAGAAAGAACTTTGCATGTCTTGTTGTTTAGCTTGACTTAATACTTGTTGATAAGTGGTGAAATCAGCTTTAGGTAAAGAATCTAAACTATTATTTTGATAGCTAATTTCATAAATTGAAGGTTCTCCTACATAACCAGCTTTTAAAATTAATTTAATTTCTGAAGTCTTAACTTCATCAAAAGTAATTGTTTTTAAAGCATGATATCCACCACTACCACCATCAAGATCACTAGTTTTATCATCTAGATTAGCTAGTTTATTACCTTTCGCAACACTAATATATTCATTATTAACTTTAGCTTTAATTTCATAAGCATTTAATAAATTGTTATTACTAACAAAAGCATCAATATTTAAAGCATTCATAACTACTTCATGATTTAAAGATAAAGTAATTATCATATCTTCATTAGTATTGACACCTTTAGAAGCCCAACGTGTAGTAGTATCATGATCAATCATTTTACTTAATTCATATCCTGACCAAATATTAGTAAATGATGAATTAACTTGATCAAAATAAGCAATACTACTATTTAAATTTAAAGCATATACTTTAGAAACACGTTGTTCATTATCATATAAAGCAACATAAATAGCTTTAGCTTTAAGATTAGCAAGTGGTTTGTTGTAAAGGGTAGAATTACTTGTAACCATTTCATCTAAAGCATAACGTACTTGATAATCTGTATCATGAGTGATACTTAATTGCTTGTTGGTATAATTAATTGTTAAGGCTTTTTTAGTATTTAATGTATCAAAGTTTGTACGATATGTCGTAAATAAAGTTTTTAATTGATAGTAATCAGCTAATGATTTATTACCTTTTCGTAAATCATTAAAACCTTGTTTGATATTTAAATACATGGTATCAATACTAGCTAAATCATATCCATCATTAGTACTAATTGTATAAATGTCATGTTCATAAGCTTTATTAGTTACATAAATATCATTAATTAAAGTAACTTTAGCTAAAGTATCACTTAAGGTTGTTGGATTATTGATTGCATTTTGTAATAAAGCTTTAATATTAACTAAATCTCGATCTAATTCATTTAATAAGGTGTTAGCTTGGTTAATTAAACTAGCTTGATTAGTATTGCTCATATCAATGGTATAAGTTACATTAGCTTTAGCTTCAAAACTAATTTGATTATTATTGATAATATTGAACTTAACTTCTTTACCATTAGCATATACTTTCGCATCTTTAATATTAGAATATTCTCCAGTAAATAATGAACTAGTTTCACTACCTTCATAAGTTACTTCAAAGCTAGTTGCTTGATGGTTTCGCCATGTTTGATTAATAGTAAAGTTACCACGAGCTTTTAATCCATTAATTGAACCATTATTCCATGCATCTGGTAAAGCTGGTAAGAATTGGACATAACCTAATTGTGATTGTAGTAACATTTCAGCTACTCCACTAGTTAAACCATAGTTACCATCAATTTGCCATACACATGAACCATTTTTCATGGTTTCACCACCACCAGAACCATGTGAATCAAATAAGTTATATTGTAAACCAGCACTATTACCACCAATTAAATTATTTAATAAAACATAAGCTTGGTTTCCATCACCAGTACGAGCCCATAAGTTAATCTTATTAGCTTTAGACCAACCAGTTGAATAAACCCCACGTTCTGTTAAAGAAGTAATTGCTGCATCTAAATAAGTTTCATTATCTTTATTAATTAAAGTACCTGGATATAAACCAACTAAGTGTGAAGCATGACGTTGTTCCCCAGGATGACCAATATTCCATCCACTATTAGGTACGGCAATTTCATTTAAATTACCCGCTTGGGCATAAGATTGATGATGACCATTATTTAAACCTACTCTAGTTTCTTCATACCACTCTTTAATTCCATTAGTTTCATTAATTTCAATTGGATCTAAACGTTGAATAGTATCTTTCCATTTCGTTAATAAGGCTTCATCTTCCCCAATAATTTCTCCGGCTTGAATAACTTCGTTATATAATTCCCAAACTAAAGATTGATCATAAGTTGTTCCAATGGCTGTTGGTCCTTGTTCTTCAGATAAACTAGGAGCGACAACTAATTTATTTTGACCATTATAAATACTATTTTCATCATGAATCTTTTGATAACTAGATTCCCATAAGTAATTATCCCAGAATAAAGTAGCTTCTTTCATAATTGGATAAATAACTTCTTTTAAGTATGTTTTATCTTGAGTAAATTCATAATGAGCCCATAAGTTTTGAATAGCCCAAGCAGCTCCAGTTGGATTCCATCCATATTCTTGAGCATTAGTTGGAGCACACATTCCAAATGGATTGTTTTCTGTATGAACCGTAAATCCAGTATGGTTATTGATAGCATCACTAATACCATGAACATATTGCGCTGTTACACGACCAGGTTCACGTAAGTTTTCCATATAATCAACCATTGTTGTTCCACATTCAGCTAAGTTAGTTGAATAAACAGGCCAATAATTCATTTGGACATTAACATTAAAGTGATAATCACCAGTCCAAGCACTAGGACCAATCGTCCATAGTCCAACTAAGTTACTTGGTAATTCTCCACGACTACCAGCAATTGTTAAATAACGACCAAATTGGAAAGATAATATTTCTAAGAAGTTAGAATATTCTCCATTACGATAAGCTTTAACTAATTCATCAGTTGGTATTTCACTATTGTAATCATATAAATCAAAACTAACACGATCAAATAAAGTTTGATGATCATTTAAATGATTAGCTAATAATTCATCATAACTTAATTTACTAGCATTATCGATTAAGGCATTAATTTCCTTAGTTAAGTCTAAGTTTTCATCACGATAAGTAGGATAATCATTTAGATAGTTAGTATCGGCAGCTAAAATTAAAATAACTTCACTAGCTTCACTAATATCAAAAGTATTGTTATTAGTTTTAATAGTTCCATCTTTGATGATAACTTTTAAACTTGTTCGATATTTTAAATTATTATCATTAACTTTACCATCGATAGTAATCATTTGCTTATTAGCATCAATACTAGTGGTACCACTTAAATTAGAATTGTTTAATTTTAATAAAACATTAAGTGATAATTTATTAGCTTGACTAGCACTTAATCTTGTAACCATTACTTGATTTGGTTCACTCACAAAACTTTCACGTAAATATTCTACACCTTCATAAGTGTAATATGTTGAAGCAATACCTGTTTGTAAGTTTAAATCACGGTAGTAATTATCTACTTTATCATAACTAACTTTCATTGCATTAAAGTCTAAGTAGATATCGGCGAAATCTTGATAACTTCCTTTATTTAAATTGTTTTCTCCGGGGAATTTGATTTGGGCTCCCATTCCATAACCACCTAAACTAGGATCATCATTAAAGACATTAGTTGACTTATCATCTAATAATTGACGATAAGCTTCAATAGCTTCACTAGTATATGGAGTTTGTTTGTTACCATAATTATAGTTGGGACGACTACTACTAGGTCCTCCAGTCCATAAGGTTTTTTGGTTAATATGGATTCTTTCTTTTTTAACTCCTCCAAATACTAAACTTCCTAAATCACCATTTCCTAAAGGAAGGGATTGTTGCATCCATTCACCGCCACTTGATTCATTAGGTGTGATAGTTGCTTCTTCGTCATACCATAAACGCATTAAGGAATTAATGCTACTGTCGTTAGCTTTAATGCTTAAATCCTTTCGATAAGAAGGGGTAAAAGGAATTAAACACAAGCATAAAATGATTGTAATAATTTTCTTCATAAATTTTCCTTTCTGTATTTTTACGTATTAATCATACCAAAGAAATATTAATTGTAAAGGGTTTCAAGAAATAATAAATTAATTAGATTTTTTTTGCTTTTTAGCTAATCTAATTAGCGCTTTAATTCCTGAATTTAAAGATATTAAAGCAAAAATATGCTATACTATCTATAGAAGAAAAGCGAAAGGATGTGGAAGATATGTGTAATGCATCACTTGGATTAATAGAAGAATATTATGAACAAGGAATGATTCAAGGAATCGAAAAAGGAAAACTTCTAGGAATCGAAGAAGGAAAAATGCAAGGAATTGAAGAAGGAATGATTCAAGGGATCGAAAAAGGAAAAATCCAAGGAATTGCCAGTGAAAAAGCTAAACAAGAAGCGATAATGTTCCAAACTATCTTAAACTTACATAACATCAATATTTCAATTAAGGATATCGCAAGT
>CAZQJH010000062.1:0-9286 GCA_964593515.1 uncultured Erysipelotrichaceae bacterium | reverse complement strand
CACATTACGTATCGAAAACAAGATAAACATACACATTAAATTATAAAATAAATGTTCTATCCATCCCATACCTAAAGGAGTGGGCTTTTCGCACATACCTTGTAATTTCTCAAATTACTGTCTTATCAGCACACAACTATGTTACACCTTTTTTTAATATCGTTCAAAAATATCTTTTATTTCTTCAACATCATTAGTTTTAAGTAAAGATAAGGATAATAAAATTCTAGCTTTTTGTGCACTTAGAGTATTACTTGCAATACAACATTGCATTGGATCAAAGACATGATCATTAAAGACGATCCCTAAAGGAACTCTTGATGAACGAATAAAGATCGTATGATATTGTTGATAACATTCTTCAATTACTTTCATCCATGCTTTAGAATAATTACCATTACCACTTCCGGCAATAACAATACCTTGATTTTGCTTAGCTAAATATCTTAAGATATCTGGATCTGCTCCAGCATAATAGTAACAAATAGCTACTTTTGGTAAATGATGTAATTCCATATGGGCAAAGATTGAACCAAAAGTATGTTGTTTAAATGTCATTGAATAAAAATAAACATGTTCATCTTGCATATAACCTAAACAACTAAAAGCTTTTTGATCAAAAGCATCAATCTTATAATTATTTACTTTTTGTACATCACGTCCAGAATAAATCGTATTAGAGAATAAAACCATTACTCCATGACCTGCCGCTTGTTCACAAGCAGCTAAAGCAATCGATTGATATAAGTTATAAGGACCATCAGCACTAGTAGCACTAGCTGGACGCATTGCTCCAGTTACAACGACTGGTTTATCTGAATTAATAGTTAAATTTAAGAAATAAGCTGTTTCTTCAATCGTATC
Organism: uncultured Erysipelotrichaceae bacterium; assembly: GCA_964593515.1. GTDB lineage: Bacteria > Bacillota_I > Bacilli_A > Erysipelotrichales > Erysipelotrichaceae > JAXJYR01. The sequence continues at coordinate 8,422 of CAZQJH010000062.1, read as the reverse complement.
CGTCCCATGAGTTACTACAATTCCATCAACATCACTACAAGCAACTAATTCATTTATTTTCTTTGATAATAAAATCCAATGTTCATCATCCATTTCATTAGAATCTACATTCAACAATTGAACTTGGGAAACATTCGCAATATGATTAACATCGGGTATTGAAGCTAAGATTTGTGCTACATCAATCTCTCCAGCATGATAAGCTACCGTTTTACCTTTTTCCCCAACTCCAGCAATAGTTCCACCAGTTGCAACAACAACAATATTTTTCAAGAAAATCACCTCATTTTGAAAAAATTATATCATAATTTACGATAAATATTGCAAACATTTTTCAAATCTATATAATTATATTGATTAAAGGAGGAAATAATCATGGAAAGAGAAAAACTAAGTTCACGCTTAGGATTCATTCTACTTTCTGCTGGTTGTGCAATTGGGATTGGAAATGTATGGAAATTCCCTTACATTTGTGGTCAATATGGAGGGGGAGCCTTTGTATTAATCTATCTATTATTCTTAATAATTATGGGATTACCAATGCTTACTGCAGAATTTGCAATTGGACGTGCAAGTAAAACAAGTCCTTTAAAATCATGTGAAGTATTAGAGAAGAAAGGACAAAAGTGGCATCTACATGGAATTCTAGCAATGCTTGGTAGTTATGGTTTAATGATGTTTTATACTACTGTATCAGGTTGGATGTTATATTATTTTGTCATTTCTTGTAGTGGTGCTTTTAATGGTTTAGATCCAAGTGGCGTACAAGAAGTATATAATAATATGCTATCACAACCTTCAATCCTAATTTTCTTTATGGTTGTCGTAATTGTGGGGTGTTTTGCTATCTCATCACTTGGTTTAGAAAAAGGAGTAGAGAAAATTACGAAAGTAATGATGTTATTATTACTAGGTATCATTGTTATTCTAGCAATCAACTCTATTTTATTAGATACTTCTTTTGAAGGTTTAAAATACTATTTAGTACCTGATTTTAAACGAATGATGGATATTGGGATTGTTGAAACGATTGTAGCTGCTATGAATCAAGCATTCTTTACTTTAAGTTTAGGTATTGGAGCTATGGCTATTTTTGGAAGTTATATTGATCGTAAACATACCTTATTAAGTGAATCAATTAGGGTTGCTGCCCTTGATACCTTTGTCGCAATTTGTGCTGGGTTAATTATTATACCTGCTTGTTTTGCCTTTGGGGTAAGTCCTGATAGTGGACCTAACTTAATCTTTGTTACTTTACCTAATATCTTTATTAATATGCCTTTAGGTCAATTATGGGGAGCTTTATTCTTCTTATTTATGTCATTTGCGGCTTTATCAACTGTTATTACTGTATTTGAAAATATCGTTGCTTGTTGTTGTGATTTATTTAAATGTAGTCGTAAAAAAGTAATTGCTTTTAATATTATTTTCGTTATTATTATTTCATTACCTTGTGCTTTAGGTTTCAATGTCTTAAGTGGGATTAATCCATTTGGTGAAGGTAGTGTCATTATGGATTTAGAAGATTTCCTTGTTTCTAACTTAATCTTACCGATTGGTAGTTTAATTTACTTATTATTTGTTACTAGTAAAAAAGGTTGGGGATGGGATAACTTTATGGCAGAAGCTAATGCTGGTCAAGGTATGAAATTACCTAATAAAGTACGTTTCTATATGACTTATATCTTACCATTAATAATTATCCTTATTTTTATTATTGGTCTAGTGGATAAGTTTATGTAATTAATCATTAAAAGTTACAATAGTAATCGTTAATAATTAATGTTTAAAAATTTAAAAAATTTCTCTTGACATCTATTTGGGTTTGGATTAAACTAATCTCAACATCAATGAAAAAGAGTAGTAATTATGCGTTTCATGCCTAGAGAGACAGTGGTTTGGTGAAAACTGTTGATGAGATCATAATGAACGAGCTTTGGAGATGTTCTCTCATGAAAGTAAAGAGAACTGTTTCACTCGCATTAAGAGTTCAAGAGGTTAAACATAGTTTAACAAGTGAAGTGGCACCGCGCACACAAGCGTCTTCATCAATAGGATGATGACGCTTTTTTTCATTTTAAGATGTGGAAAGAAGAGGAAAAAACATGAAGAAATTATTTAAAGTAGTAGCTGCAATTGCTATGTGTTTAACTTTAGTAGCATGTGGTGAAACAAAAGAAGCAAACACTTGGAGTGATCAATTAATCGAAGAAGGAAAAATCATTATCGCAACATCACCTGATTATCCACCATACGAAACAATGGAAAATGGTGAAATGGTTGGATTTGATATTGATATGGCTAATGAAATCGGGAAAATCTTAGGGGTTGAGATTGAATTTGAAGCAATGTCATTTGATACAATTGTTGATGCGGTAAACTTAGGACAAGTTGACTGTGGAGTAGCTGCCTTTACTTATGATAAAGATCGTCAAGTAGGATTTAGTGATTACTACTTAAAATCAGCTCAAGTTGTAATTGTGAAAGCTGATAGCGATATTAAAACATTAGCTGATTTAGAAGGTAAAACAATTGGATGTCAATTAGGTACAACTGGTGCTAGTGCTGCTCAAGAAATTGAAGGAGCTAATGTGGAATTAAATAAAGATGCGAAAATCTTAGTAGAATCTTTAAAACAAAACCAATTAGATGCAGTAGTTGCGGATACAATCGTAGCTCAAAACTATGTTGATAACAACGAAGGTTTAATTATTTTAGAAGAAGCTTTAATTGATGAAGAAAACTCAATTATTACTGCGCAAGGAAATACATTATTATTAGATAAATTAAATGAAGCAATTGCTCAATTTAAAGCTAGTGATAAATATCAAGAATTAAAAACTAAATGGGGAATGTAATTTCCCCTTTCTTATGTGTTATAATAGAAAAAAAGAGGTGATTTGATGAACTTAAATGATTTTTTAAACAAAGCAATTGAAGTAGCTAGTAATCCTAATAACTGGACAATTTTATTACAAGGAGCGCTAATTTCTTTATTAGTAGCAGCTATTGCTTGGGTAATTGGGATTGTCTTAGGGATTGTTGGAGCTGCCTTAAAATTAAGTAGTAATAAAATTTTACGTTTGATTGGTAATATCTATGTGGAAATTGTTCGTGGTACACCAATGTTATTACAAATTTTAATTTTCTACTTATTATTCCCTTCATTAGTAACAGTTATTATTGGACATCCATTTAGAGTTAACAAATTAGTAATAGGAATTATTGCGATTGGAATTAACTCGGGAGCTTATTGTACTGAATTAATTCGTTCAGGGATTATTGGAATTGACCAAGGTCAATGGGAAGCTTGTAAAGCTTTAAACTTAGGTTACTTTGATACAATGCGTCATGTAATCTTACCCCAAGCTATTAAACAAGTTGTTCCCCCATTAGTATCTGAATTTATTACTTTAATTAAAGATAGTTCATTATTATCAACTATTGGAGTCTTTGATTTATTATATCAAGCCCAAATCTTAGGAGCTAATTACTATAACTATTTTGCTCCATTATTAATGGCTAGTTTAATGTATTTAGTATTAACTCTAAGTGTTTCATTTATTGCGAAAAAGATTGAAAGGAGGCTGGCTGAAAGTGATTAAAGTCAATAATATCACCAAAGAATTCTCTGATTGTAAAGCTCTAGATCAAGTATCGATTGAAATTCAAAAAGGAGAAATTGTTTGTTTAATTGGACCTAGTGGTTCAGGTAAAAGTACCTTATGTCGTTGTATTAATGGTTTAGAATTAGTTGAAAGTGGTAGTATTGCCATTGATGATGAAATCATTAATTTCCATGATAAAGCCAGTGCCAACAAAGCACGTAGTAAAATGGGTTTTGTTTTCCAACACTTTAACTTATTTCCTCATATGAATGTTTTAGACAATATGATTTTAGCACCAGTAGCTAATAAATTAATGAATAAAGAAGAAGCAATTGAAAAAGCTAAACAATTATTAGCGCGTGTTGGTTTAGCTGATAAAGTTGATGCTTTTCCAAAAAAATTATCTGGGGGTCAAAAACAAAGGGTAGCTATTGCAAGAGCCTTAATGATGAATCCCGAAATTATGTTATTCGATGAACCAACTAGTGCCTTAGACCCTGAGATGGTTGTGGAAGTATTAGATGTTATGAAACAATTAGCTCAAGAAGGAATGACAATGGTTGTTGTAACTCATGAAATGGGCTTTGCGAAAGAAATTGCTGATCGCATTGTTTTCTTAGAAGGTGTAGTAATAAAATTTTACGTTTGATTGGTAATATCTATGTGGAAATTGTTCGTGGTACACCAATGTTATTACAAATTTTAATTTTCTACTTATTATTCCCTTCATTAGTAACAGTTATTATTGGACATCCATTTAGAGTTAACAAATTAGTAATAGGAATTATTGCGATTGGAATTAACTCGGGAGCTTATTGTACTGAATTAATTCGTTCAGGGATTATTGGAATTGACCAAGGTCAATGGGAAGCTTGTAAAGCTTTAAACTTAGGTTACTTTGATACAATGCGTCATGTAATCTTACCCCAAGCTATTAAACAAGTTGTTCCCCCATTAGTATCTGAATTTATTACTTTAATTAAAGATAGTTCATTATTATCAACTATTGGAGTCTTTGATTTATTATATCAAGCCCAAATCTTAGGAGCTAATTACTATAACTATTTTGCTCCATTATTAATGGCTAGTTTAATGTATTTAGTATTAACTCTAAGTGTTTCATTTATTGCGAAAAAGATTGAAAGGAGGCTGGCTGAAAGTGATTAAAGTCAATAATATCACCAAAGAATTCTCTGATTGTAAAGCTCTAGATCAAGTATCGATTGAAATTCAAAAAGGAGAAATTGTTTGTTTAATTGGACCTAGTGGTTCAGGTAAAAGTACCTTATGTCGTTGTATTAATGGTTTAGAATTAGTTGAAAGTGGTAGTATTGCCATTGATGATGAAATCATTAATTTCCATGATAAAGCCAGTGCCAACAAAGCACGTAGTAAAATGGGTTTTGTTTTCCAACACTTTAACTTATTTCCTCATATGAATGTTTTAGACAATATGATTTTAGCACCAGTAGCTAATAAATTAATGAATAAAGAAGAAGCAATTGAAAAAGCTAAACAATTATTAGCGCGTGTTGGTTTAGCTGATAAAGTTGATGCTTTTCCAAAAAAATTATCTGGGGGTCAAAAACAAAGGGTAGCTATTGCAAGAGCCTTAATGATGAATCCCGAAATTATGTTATTCGATGAACCAACTAGTGCCTTAGACCCTGAGATGGTTGTGGAAGTATTAGATGTTATGAAACAATTAGCTCAAGAAGGAATGACAATGGTTGTTGTAACTCATGAAATGGGCTTTGCGAAAGAAATTGCTGATCGCATTGTTTTCTTAGAAGGTGGTAAGATTGTTGAAATTGATTCACCACAAAACTTCTTCACTAACCCTAGTAGTGATCGTGCTAAAGATTTCTTAAATAAAGTATTACATTAAAAAAAACTCTTTACTAGTCTATCTAGTAAAGAGGCTTTTTTTATTTAATTACATAATCACATGCATTATAGAATACAATATTACTTTCATAATATTTTATTAAAGCTTTAATCATTGCTTCATAATCATGACAACCAGCACATTCATAACTTGAATGCATTGCAAGTTGAGCAAAACCAATATCTAAAGCATGCATACTAGCTTGTTGCATAGCTAAATTACCTAAAGTACTTCCTCCAGGCATATCACTTCGATTAGCATAATGTTGTACTTTTACTTCAGCTTTAGCACAAATGCTTTCAAATACACTAGCACCAATCGCATCAGTCGTATATTTTTGATTAGCATTATGTTTAATTACTACTCCTTCATTTAATTTAACTTTATTAGTCGCATCACTTTTTTCCATATGATTTGGATGAATAGCATGCGCATTATCACTTGATACTAAGAATGATTTACTTAAAGCACATAATAAATCTTCTTCTTGATATCCTAAAGCTAAATTAATTCTAACTAATACATCTTTTAAGAAAGTCGAACTAGCTCCTTGTTTTGATAATGAACCTACTTCTTCATTATCAAAACATGCCCATAAAGAAATCATATCTTGATTTTTATGAGCTTGTAATAAAGCAGTTAATGAAGCATAAGCACATTGCAAATCATCTAAACGACTAGCAGCGATAAACTCATCTTTAGCTCCCCAAATACGTGCTTTATCACGTACATATAAATATAAGTCATGAGCAATAATTTGTTCTTTACTAACATTTAAATAATTAGCTAAATAAGCATCAAAATCTTCTTCTTCACAACTAAATAGTGGTAACATATCAACTTGTTTATTATAATTCATTCCACTATTTGCATCACGATTCATATGAATAGCTAATGAAGGAATCATTACTAAATCTTTATCGATGTCAACTAATTGCATATGAGCGCCATTTTCATCTTTAACCATTACTCTTCCCGCAATTGATAACATACGATCCATCCAAGTTGCACAAAGCATTCCCCCATAACCTTCAGTATTTAAAACCATCATATTATCACGTTTAATAATACTATTACGTTTTAATTTAAAAGTAGGTGAATCACTATGTGAAGCAATCATTTGATAATGATAATCATTTAATTCACTTCCTACATAGAAAGCCATAATACTAGAATTATTACGTACAACATAATAACCCTCACCTTTATTTAAGTTCCATTTTTCTTGTTCTAATAATTCATGATATCCATTAGCCTTTAATTTATTTTTCATTAATTCGACCGCATGGAAACAACTTTTACTTTCATTTAAATCATTCATTAATTCTTTCAACATCTTTAAACACCTCGTGAATATTATACACAAATATGTCATTAAAAACTATTAAAACTATTGTTTTTTCGTTATAATATAAGCGAAAGTAGGTGCTTTATGTTATTTCAAGATTTCAATTTATCAACTAATATTCTTAATGCTTTAAATGATTTAGGTTATCATGAAGTATATCCCGTTCAAGAAGCATTAATGAAACAAATATTCGCAAATAAAGATAGTATTATTCAATCAGCTACAGGTAGTGGAAAAACCGCTGCTTATGCTATTCCTATTATTGAAAAGATTGTAGTTGATTGTCGTGATCCGCAAGCTTTAATCCTAACCCCAACACGTGAGTTAGCCTTACAAGTTAAAGAAGAATTCGATCATATTTCAGCTTATAAACAACTTAAAACTTTAGCTATTTATGGTAAAACTAAATATAAATATCAATATCAAGACTTAAAACAACGTACCCATGTTATTTGTGCTACCCCTGGTCGTTTATTAGATCATATGGAAAAAGAAAGCTTTAACTATGATAATATTAAGTATGTTGTTATTGATGAAGCTGATGAAATGTTTAAGATGGGCTTTATTGAAGATGTTTCTAAAATATTAGCTAAATTAAATGAAAATCGTATCACTACTTTATGTAGTGCTACGATTAATGAAGCTTTACAAAACTTAGTTAGTGAATATTTAAAAGAACCTGAATTAATTCGTTTCCAAAATGATTATGATGTTCATGATTCACTAGTTCATTATGCTTACGAAGTAAGCAATGAACAAAAACAAGAAGTCTTATATCGTTTATTATTAAAACATCAACCATTATCTTGTATTATCTTTGCGAATACCCAACAATTAGTCAAAGATTTAGGAGCTTATCTAGATGATTTAGGTTTAGATGTGGACGTCTTACATGGTGGTATGTTACAAGAAGATCGTATTGATAATATCAATGACTTTAAACAAGGTAAATTACGTATTTTAGTCGCTAGTGATGTAGCTGCTAGAGGAATTGATGTGGAAAAAGTTGATTTAATTATCAATTATGAATTACCTTTCGAAAGTGAACGTTATATCCATCGTATTGGACGAAGTGCCCGTAATCATGAACAAGGTTTAGCTATTTCTTTAATTAGTGATAGTGATAAATATTACCAAGAACAATTAGAAACCTTATTAACAACTCCTTTAATAAAAGAAGACTTACAAGCTTTATTAGCCATTGAATTTGATGATCATGCGATTAAAAACTTACAAGCTAAAACTAAATTAAAACAAGATAAAGCTCTTAAGATTAAAGCTAATCTAGATACCCTACATTTAAATGCAGGTAAGAAAAAGAAACTTAGAGCTGGTGATATCGTTGGAGCTTTTTGTGGCGTTGAAGGCGTTAATATTGAAGATATTGGCGCAATCCAAGTACAAGACTTTGATGCTTATGTAACAATATTAAATCATAAAGCTGATTTAATCATTGAACACTTTAAAACGCATACGATTAAAAACAAACATCTATGCGTTGAATATAAGAAAAACAAATAACTAAACCAAAAAAAAGTGTTTTCATCTTTTATAAGATAAAAACACTTTTTTATATAG
>CAZQJH010000061.1:0-9291 GCA_964593515.1 uncultured Erysipelotrichaceae bacterium | reverse complement strand
ATTATAAATAAATATACGTAAAAAATAAAGACTTATTAAGTAAAAATGTGATAATTTTACTTAATTGATAAGTATTCATCCGCAATATCTTCATCTATTGCTTCAATTTCACGCATTTTATTTTGAATCATATTTGTACGATGTTTAATTGATTCATTAACTTGAGTTGCATCATATAAACGTTGTGATTGTTTATCAATCAATTTAGATAAAGTTGAATATTGAGCTTTCATTGCTTGTAATAGTTTTAATACTTCTTCACTTTTCTTATATAAGGTAATATTAGTAAAGCCGACACGTAAACTATTTAATAAAGCATTTAAAGTTGAAGGCCCACATAATAAAACATGATATTTATCAGCTACAAATTGCATTAAACCATCAATTTTAATTACTTCACAATACAAAGATTCACTAGCTAAAAACATAACACCATAATCTAGTGAATATGGTGGACGAATATACTTATCACTAATATCTTTAGCCTGTTGTTTAATAACTCGCTCTAATAGCTTTAAAGCCTCATTTAAAGCTGTTTTATCAAGACGTTCACTAGCATCCACAACCTTTTGATAAGTATCTAAAGGTAATTTAGAATCAATTGGTAAATATACAAACGAATCATTATTAGGTACTTTAATCGCAAATTCAACGCGATAATTACTTTGAGGATCAATAAGTACATTTTTTGCATATTGATTAGTACTCATTGTATTTTCAATAATTGCTTCTAATTGAATTTCACCCCAAATTCCACGATTTTTCACATTAGATAATGATTGATTTAATTTAAAAATATCCCCAGATAAATGATTAATTTCACCTAAAGAACGATATAACTGTTGAAGATTAGTAGATATTTGTTTAAATGAGTCATCTAATCTTTTAGATAAGGATTCATCTAATTGATTTTGGACTTTAAGTTCCATTGATTGTAATCGTGCATCATTACTTTTTTGTAAATTATCCATTCGCTCATAAAACATATTTAACATTTTTTCTTGAAATTCATAATTAGCTTTAGTTACTTCTTGCATTTGTGAATTAATTAAATCATTACCTACTAATAATTGTTGTTGCATATTCGCATTATCATTACTTAATTTAAGTTGATAAGCATCCATACTATTATTTAATTCTTTTTTAAGTTCACTTTTTAATTGTTCATTTTGTTTTCTAAAAACCATAAAAAAGCAATATAATAATACTAAAACATTTAAAATCATCACTAATAAGAGTAAAAATTCCATCTTTAATCCTCCAATAGCTTTAAAAAAAACCAAATCATTTACATGATTTGGTTTAAAAAATCATTGTTGATTATTTACCGAATGCTTGAGCCATTACTTCTTCAGCGAAGTTATCTTGACGTTTTTCAATTCCTTCACCTACAGCGAAACGGAAGAATTTAACAACTTCACATCCGTTTTCTTTTAAGAATTGACCAACTTTTTTATCTGGTTCTAAGAAGTATTCTTGTTCAACTAAACATAAGTCTTTTAAGTTTTTGCTGATTTTTCCTTCGATGATTCCAGCTAATACTTTTTCAGGTTTGTTAGCTAATTTTTCATCGTTTTTAACGATTTCAGTTTGAACTTTTCTTTCGTGTTCAACTACTTCAGCAGGCATTTCATCTCTACATACGTATTGAGGAGCCATAGATGCAACTTGCATAGCAATGTTTTTAGCTACAGTTTCATCAACTTTACCTTTTAATAATACTAATGCAGAAATTTTTCCTCCACCGTGTACATAGCTTCCGAAGAATTCGTCATCAGCTTTTTCGATACATGCACTACGACGGAAAGTAATTTTTTCTCCGATAGTAGCAGTAGCGTTTGTACAAGCAGCTTCAACAGTTGTATCTCCACATGCACAAGCTAAAGCTTCTTCAGTAGTAGCTGGTTTGTTAGCTAATAAAGCAGCTTCAACTGAATCTAATAATCCTAAGAATTGGTCGTTTTTAGCAACGAAGTCAGTTTCAGAGTTAACTTCGAATACTACATACGTATTGAGGAGCCATAGATGCAACTTGCATAGCAATGTTTTTAGCTACAGTTTCATCAACTTTACCTTTTAATAATACTAATGCAGAAATTTTTCCTCCACCGTGTACATAGCTTCCGAAGAATTCGTCATCAGCTTTTTCGATACATGCACTACGACGGAAAGTAATTTTTTCTCCGATAGTAGCAGTAGCGTTTGTACAAGCAGCTTCAACAGTTGTATCTCCACATGCACAAGCTAAAGCTTCTTCAGTAGTAGCTGGTTTGTTAGCTAATAAAGCAGCTTCAACTGAATCTAATAATCCTAAGAATTGGTCGTTTTTAGCAACGAAGTCAGTTTCAGAGTTAACTTCGAATACTACCCCAACATTTCCATTTACAGCACTACGAGTTAAACCTTCAGCAGCAATACGGTCTGTTTTCTTAGCAGCTTTCGCAATACCTTTTTCACGTAACCAGTCGATAGCAGCTTCCATGTTACCATCAGTTTCAGTTAACGCTTTTTTACAGTCCATCATCCCTGCACCAGTTTTTTCACGTAAATCTTTTACCATACTTGCAGTAATAGCCATTTTCATGTCCTCCTAATTAATTTATTTATTATTCAGCAGCAGCTTCTGTTGTAGCAGGCTTAGCTTCTTTGTTTTCGTTTCTGTTTTCTCTTTTAGCGTAAGGAGCTTTTCCATTACGAGGGTTACGGTTACGGTCGTAAGGACGACGGTTACGTCTTTCTTCGTTTTTAGCACGACGACGTCTTTCGTTTTCCGCGATTTGTTCTTCAACAGAAATAATAACATCTTTCATAGTTACGTCTGCTTCTTCTTCAACAGCATGAGCTGCACTTAATAATCCACCTTTAGCTTCAACGATAGCATCAGCCATTAAAGTAGTGATTAATTTTACTGAACGTAATCCATCATCGTTAGATGCGATTGGGTAATCAACAACTTCAGGGTCACAGTTTGTATCTACCATAGCAAATACAGGAATTCCTAATTTTTTAGCTTCAGCAACAGCGTTGTGTTCTTCTTTTGGATCAATAACAAATAATGCGTTAGGTAACATTTTCATTTCTTTGATTCCACCTAAGAAGTTTTCTAAACGAGCTTTTTCTTTTTTAACTTGAGCGATTTCTTTCTTAGGGTATAAGTTTAAAGTTTCGTTAGCTTCCATTTCTTCGATTTCAACTAAACGTTTAACACGTTTTTGGATAGTACGGAAGTTAGTTAATAATCCTCCTAACCATCTTTGGTTTACATAGAAGCCTCCTGAACGTAATGCTTCTTCAACTACTACAGTTTGTGCTTGTTTTTTAGTTCCAACAAATAACACTTTACCACCGTTTTCAGCGATTTCTTTCATAGCAGCGTAAGCTACATCTAATTGTTCTAAAGTTTTTTCTAAGTTAATGATGTATACACCATTTTTGTTTGCGTAGATGTTTGGTTTCATTTTTGGGTTCCATCTACGAGTTTGATGTCCAAAATGAACACCAGCTTCTAATAATTTTCTCATTGATACTACTGACATTTGAATATCCTCTCTTTCCGTTTAATCCTCCACTACTTCAAAATATAACAACTTATCATCGACATCTTTTTGTCTAAAGCACGGGGTCATATCATCCATAGTGTGTGTATTGGCCTAAGCCACGTAAAATTATAACATATTTATTACATATTTCAAGTACCTTTTTTATTTTTTATTTGCTCTTGGGAAAGCTTCTTCATAAACCCTTTTTAAGCGCTCTTTTGAAACATGGACATATATTTGGGTTGTAGATAAACTTTCGTGACCTAAAAGCTCTTGCACAAAGCGTAAATCAGCTCCTTGGTCTAATAAATGAGTTGCGAAAGAATGTCTTAACATATGGGGATGTAAATGCATGGTAAAATTAGTTTGTTTACTGGCTTCATTTAAACGATATTGAACTCCACGTGAAGTAAATTGTCCTCCTTTTTGATTCACAAAAACAAATTCATGTTGCTTAGGATTAAAAATTGGCCGTATTTTTTGAATATATTCTTCAACATCTTGACCAATTGAATCATAGAAAGGAACAATACGTTGTTTATTACCTTTACCTTGAATATTCAAGATACCACTATTAAAATCTATATCGCTAATTTTTAAATTAATTAATTCACTTAAACGCAAACCACTAGCATACATTAACTCAAACATAATGCGATCACGTTTCTTAGCAGGATCAGTTTCATCAAAACTATTTAAAAAGACTTCAATTTCATCTAGAAATAAAAATTCCGGAATGCGTTTTTCTTTCTTAGGCGATTTTAAATAAAGAAAGGGATTATTACTAATCCCCCAAAATTCATTTAAGTATTTAAAATAAGATCTTAAAGAACTTAACTTACGACTAATACTACTAGCTTTTAAAGTATTATACATACCTTTTTGATCATGTAAGTTAGCTACATAATTATTAACACAAAAGCGATTCACATCTTCTAATGAAGTTATTCCTTCTTCATTAAGAAATTTAAGGAATGCTTCAATATCACGTTGATAAGCATCAACACTATGTTTTGAACCACTATTTTTTTGATATGTATAATCTAGAAATGATTGTAGATAAGTTTCCATTAAAATAAGTCTTTAATTTCATCGATATAAGTTAATGCTTGTTTCGCAAAAGCTTCTTTACGATCTTTTTTCTTTACCTTAGTTTCTAAACGCATAATTCCAAAGTTAGCATTCATTGGTTGGAAATTAGTTGATGAAGCATGAGTTATATAATGAGCCATACTTCCCATTACACATGTATCTTTTAAAACCATACATTCTTTACCTTGAAGATAATTAGCCATATTTAATCCTGCTAATAACCCACTTGCCGCACTTTCGACATATCCTTCAACTCCCGTTAATTGACCAGCAAAGAATAAATCATCACGTTTAACTGATTGATATGTTGGACGTAAAACACGTGGTGAACATAAATATGAATTACGATGCATTACACCATAACGAACAATCGAAGCATTTTCTAATCCTGGAATTAAACCTAAAATTCTTTTTTGTTCCCCCCATTTTAAATGAGTTTGAAAACCAACTACGTTATATAATGAAGCAATAGCATCATCTTGACGTAATTGTACTACAGCATAAGGTTTACTACCATCAGGTCTTTCTAAACCAACTGGTTTCATTGGACCAAATAATAAAGTTTGTTTACCACGACGAGCAATTTCTTCAAAAGGCATACAACCTTCAAAATATTTTTCTTCAAAATCATGAATCGGAGCTGTTTCAGCTTTTATTAATTCATCATAAAAAATATTAAATTCTTCTTCACTTAAAGCACAGTTAATATATGATGCTTCCCCTTTATCATATCGTGATTTATAATAAGCTTTAGTAAAATCAATACTATCTTTTTCAATAATTGGTGCAGCTGCATCATAAAAATGAAAGTAATCAGCTTCAACATAATCCATAATTGCTTTAGATAAAGCATCACTAGTTAAAGGACCACTAGCGATAATACATGGTCCACTAGGAATACTAGTTACTTCTTCTTCAACATAAGTAACTAATGGATGATTTTTTAATTTATCTTCGATCGTTTTAGAAAATCCATGACGATCAACAGCTAAAGCACTTCCAGCTTCAACCCGATTTACTTGTGCACTTTCCATAATAATCGAATCAAATTTACGCATTTCTTCTTTTAAAATACCAACAGCATTATTTAAAGAATCACTACGTAATGAATTTGAACATACTAATTCCGCAAAATTACCTGTATGATGTGCTCCCGTAGACTTAGTTGGTCGCATTTCGATTAATTTAACTGGAATATTACGTTTAACTAATTGCCAACATGCTTCACAACCAGCTAAACCAGCCCCAATAATTGTTACTTGTTCCATTCTTATTCCTCTTTCTTCTTTTTATCTTCTTTTTTGATATAACGACATTTAGGATAATTACTACATCCTACAAAAGTTGTATTAAAACGTGATTTTCGTAAAACTAAAGGTGAATTACATTCAGGACACATTTCTCCTGTTTCTTTTGGTGGTTCTTTAACTTTAGTAGATTTAATAGTCTTACAATCAGGATAGTTACTACAAGCTAAAAAAGCCCCATAACGTCCTTTCTTCATAACCATATCACCACCACAGTTTGGACATGTTTCTTTGACTTCACTTTCTTCCCCACTAGCTTCATTTTCCGTATAACGACAAGTTGGGAAATTAATACAAGAAATAAACTTACCGAATTTACCATTTCGATAAACTAATTCGCCATCACATTTAGGACAAGTTTTACCTACTCGTTCTAATTCTTTTTTCTCCATTTTTTCATAAGCTTGATCTAATAATGGTTCAAAACGTTGATAGAAAGCCTTTAATTCTTGAACATTATTTAAATCTCCCTCAGCTATTTTATCTAACTTATCTTCCATACTAGCTGTATAAGTAACATTAATAATTGAATTAAAGTATTCTTGTAATTTACTATTAGTTAATTCTCCTTGTTGCGAAGGAATAAAGACTTTAGTTTTACTTCCTTCACTAGCTTTTTCTAATGATACATAACCACGAGCTTGAATAGTTTCAATAATTGAAGCATACGTAGAAGGACGACCAATTCCATTTTCTTCCATTTCTTTAATTAAACGTGCTTCACTATAACGTAAAGGTGGCTCAGTAAAGTGTTGTTTTGGATCTAATGTTACATTCTTTAAAACTTCATTTTCACTTAAGTTAGGTAACGTTTGTTCTTTACTAGATTCATAATCACCATAAAGCTTTAAATAACCATCAAAAGCCATAGTTGAACCATTTAATTGAAATAAAGCATCATTACTAGTAATTGAAACTGTTTCAGCATTAAACTTACTAGCAGCCATTAAAGAAGCTAGCGTACGTGCATAAATAAGTTTATATAATTTATATTGATCATTAGTTAAAAAAGGTTTAACTTTATCAGGAGTATAATCAACATGGGTCATACGAATAGCTTCATGGGCATCTTGTGCATTATCTGCATTCTTTGATTTAACTTTCCCTAAATATTCTTTACCATAATTATTTTCAATATATTGATATCCATCTTGAACAAAATCTTGTGATAAACGAGTTGAATCACTACGCATATAAGTAATTAACCCTTCTTGTACACCATCAAATAAAGGTAACCCTTCATATAATTTTTGGGCAATACTCATCGTTTTCTTAGCCCCAAAACCTAATTTAGTACTTGCTTCTTGTTGTAAAGTTGAAGTGATAAAAGGAAGTTTAGCTTCTTTTTTACGAACTTTCTTCTCAATTTTAGAAACAATATAATCATTACATTGTGCCATAATAGCTTCAACATCCGCTTGATTTTTTAATTTAGGTTTTTTACCTTGATATTTAACTAAATTAGCTACGACTTTTTTATTACCTTTTTGTACAATAGCTTCTAAAGTCCAATATTCTTCTGATTTAAAATTACGAATTTCATTTTCACGATCAACAATTAATTTTAAAGCAACTGATTGAACACGACCAGCTGATTTAGATTGAATCTTATTTTGTAATAATTTTGATAATCTAAAACCAATAATTCGATCTAACATTCGTCTTGTTTCTTGACTTTTTACTAAATCAATATCGATTTTACGTGGATCATCTAAAGCATGAGTTACCGCTTTTTTAGTAACCTCATGAAATACAATACGATTATTTTCATTTAAATCTAAATTTAAAACATTAGCTAAATGCCAAGCAATAGCTTCCCCTTCACGATCAGGGTCACTAGCTAAATAAACATGGTCACATTTCTTAGCTAATTCTTTTAATTCATTAACCGTTTTTTTCTTATCACTACTAATACTATATTTAGGGGTAAAATCATTTTCAATATCAATCCCTAAACCGTATTTACCACTTTTCGCTAAATCACGAATATGTCCTTTAGAAGAAACTACTTTATAATCTTTTCCTAAATATTTTTCAATTGTTTTCGACTTTGAAGGCGACTCAACAATAACTAAATTTTTCATAATCTTTAAGCTGTATCTATTAATTAGATCCAACTAATCCTCCTTTCAATTAAAAAAGATATAGCCATAATCAAAACAATAAATAACGAAGGAACTTAATTTATCATTATGATTAATCAAAACACTATATACATATCGTTAATAATTATCACTTATTTTTTATTTTTGTCAAATACTTTTTTAAGAAATTGAATCAACATCATCAATTTCACATAAAATATTAGCTCCTTGTTGAATCAACAAGTTACAACCAATCCCATCTGGATCATTAAATAAGTAAGGTACAACATATACATTCATATTAAGACCTAATGCTTCATTAACACTTATCATCGTCCCACTGTTTTGTTTAGCAGCACTAACTACTAAGGCTTTAGCTAAACCTACAACAATGCGATTACGCATTGGGAAATGATGTTTTAGTGGTGCTATTCCTTTAGGATATTCACTTAATAATAAATGATTAGTCTTAATTTGTTGTATTAAATAATCATTACACTTAGGATAAGCAATATCTAACCCACAACCTAATACTGCAATCGTTTTTGAATCTAGTGCACATTGATGAGCAATTCCATCAACCCCTTTTGCAGCACCTGAAACAATTACATATTTCCTTTTTAAACGATTAGTAATTAATCTAGTCATCCTAGCTCCATAATCACTAACGATACGTGAACCTACAATGGCTATTGCACTTTCTTTTAATAAGTTTAAATTACCTTCGTAGTATAAAACATAAGGTGGATTTTTCAAGCGTAATAAAACTTTGGGATATTCATCATCTAAGATAGTAATATATTTACCATCATATGCTATTTCCTCATAAACTTCATTGTTTTTAATCGCTTGAGCTATCTTTCCATATTCACCTTGATATTTGATACTGTATGCTAATAACTGTTTGCGTAAATCTTTCATTTATATCACCCATATATTTATACGTATAAAAAAAGCTAAATTATGAAAAATTTAGCTAAAAATTTTTATTTGGGTTCAAATGAAATAAATCTTGTACCTTGATAAGTTAAAGTACCATTCATCTTTTCTTTAATTTTTTCACCTAAAATTGGCACAACTTCAAAAGTCAACTTTTGTTTATTGGCTAATTTAAAGGTAATAAAGTATTTACTAACTCGCTCAGTTGATAAAAAAGCAATTTTAGTATTAACTTCTATACATTTCGCATCAATGCTAATAATCTCACATTTATCATTAGCTATTTTTTCTTTTAATTTTTTAATTAAAATAAAGATAATTAAAATTAAA
>CAZQJH010000060.1:0-9448 GCA_964593515.1 uncultured Erysipelotrichaceae bacterium | reverse complement strand
ATAATATTGCATATAGTATGGTAAATAAAGTAGCACTTGTGAATTGAATTAAACTAGATTTTTTTAAAAAGATTCTTAAAAAAATATCAACTAATACGTATGTAAGCATTAAGTATAAGTACTTACATATATCACTTTTAAATAATTTATTGAACATAAAATTACCTCCGATGAGTAATTATACTCCTAAATAAAAAGAAAAGAAAGAGTTTAAAAACTCTTTCGATCACTGGCAAAGATGATACCACCAT
This sequence comes from uncultured Erysipelotrichaceae bacterium, assembly GCA_964593515.1. Taxonomy (GTDB): domain Bacteria; phylum Bacillota_I; class Bacilli_A; order Erysipelotrichales; family Erysipelotrichaceae; genus JAXJYR01. Next base: position 9,197 of record CAZQJH010000060.1, on the reverse strand, counting down.
CTTTTCTTAATGCTTCATAAACTTCCATAACGGCTAAACTATGTTCACAATGAGCTTGATATCTAGCTTCATCATGTTGATTAATAATTGAGATAAATTCTTTAACTTCATAATATAAAGCATCATCATTTTGTTTAATTGTTTTCTCAACCTCTTCATTATTAATTACTACATGTAGATTAGCACAACGTGAAGTTTCACTCATTAAATAAGCATAACCTTTTTCCCCTTGTACTTGAGCTAAACATTTACTACGACTATCTTTACATCCAACACATACCGCACTAAATCCATCATAACTTAAGATAGCTACTCCGGAAGTATCAATGCCATTACTAGCTTTATTAGGGAAATAATGCACATCAATAGGTTTACCAAATAAACCAATAACAAAATGTAAATTATAAATCGAAATATCAGCTAAAGCTCCTCCACTATAATTTAAATCAAAAACATTCACATGTTCTCCCTTTAAGAATTTATCATATTTACTTGAATATTGAGAGAAGTTACATTGAACCATTCGAATAATTCCTAAATCGTTAATACTTTCTTTTAATAATAAATAATTAGGCATATGCGTAGTTACAATAGCTTCAAAAATATATTTTCCTTTATCACTAGCTATTTTGAATAAATCCTTTAATTCTTCTAAATTAGACGTAAATGGTTTCTCACAAATAACATGCTTACCACTTAGTAATGCTTTTTTCGCAAATTCATAATGTAAACTATTCACATTACCTACATAAATAACCTCAATATCTTGATTAGCTAACATTAAATCATAATCTTCATAAATATTATCAACTTCATATTGTTTAGCTAATGCTTCAACTTTAGTTTTTGTTCTGGTATACATTGCAATACATTTTATTCCTTCATTTTGTTTGACCGCATTTAAAAACCAATCAACAATAAAACCACTACCAACAGTTGCTACCTTAAGCATTATAATCACCTCTTATCATTATTGTATCACAACCTAAACCCCTATGTTATAATTATTTTGAGGTGAATTTAATGAAAAAAACATTTATATCTTTACTATGTTTTATCCTAATCATCACTAATTTTACTTTACCTATTAAAGCTAGTGATAATTTAGCTATAAATTTTAAACAAAACTATCCTAAAATTAATGAAGTTTTAAGTTTAGATATTACTAATGCTAGTGGTAAATTATCATATCAATGGTATCTAGATAATCAATTAATTAGTAACGATGATCAATTATTAATTGATGAATCAATGATAAATCATTTAATTAAAGTTATTGTTAGTGACAATGATGAGACAATTACTAAAACAATTATGGTATCTAATTTACCTGTTATTTATATTAATAGTGAAGAAGATATTAATTCTAAAGAAACTTATGTGAAAGCAAGGATGGATATTCAAGGTAATGATTTATATCCAGACTTAGATAATAATAATCAAGGATATCATGGTGAAATTGAAATAAGAGGACGTGGTAATGCTACTTGGCGTTATCCTAAAAAACCTTATAAAATAAAACTAGCTGAAAAAACTAACTTATTAGGTATGGGTAGTAATAAACATTTTGTCTTATTAGCAAACTTTGTGGAAACATCCTTTATGCGTAATAAACTAGCATATGATTTATCAAATAAACTTGGTTTAGAATATATGCAAAGTACCTGGGTTGAAGTTGTTTTAAATGGTGAACGTCTTGGGAACTATCAACTTTGTGAACAAATAAGAATTGATGAATCAAGAATTAATATCTATAACTGGGAAAAAGCTAGTGAAGAAGCAGCTAAAAGTATAGCAAAAGCTAATAACTTTACTAAAGAACAACAAAAAGAATTAGAAAAACAAATGAGTGAAGATTTATCTTGGGTTGATAATGATGAAGTTAGTTTCAATAAGCAAACTTATCAAGTTAGTAGTTATTATCAATATGCTGATATTGATGGTGGTTTCTTATATGAATTAGATGGTTATTATGATGAAATAAGTAAATTTAGAACTGAAGATGGTCAACCAATCCAATATAAAAATCCGGAATATATTAATACTAGTTCTAAACTATTTAATTATAGTAAAGATTATCTGCAAGCTGTAGAAGATGCTACCACTGCTAGTACTTATAATACTACTTTTAATAATGAAACTTATCATTATCAAGATTTAGTTGATTTAAATTCATTAATATCAACTTGGTTAATTAATGAATTATTCTTTAATGCTGATTTTATGTGCCAATCAACTTTTATGTATAAACCACATCATGAAAAACTAATAATGGGACCTATTTGGGATATGGATCATTCTAGTGGTAATGTAGGAGTAAGAAATTATAATAAATGGCAAACTTATTTCTTTGATACTACTTATGAAGGAAGAGCACAAGATCGACAATGGTATCGTTATTTATGTAAAGATCCTTTCTTTGTCTTAAAAGCTAAGGAGTTATATGACACTCATTACTACGACTTCAAATCTTTAATTATCGAAAATGGGATTATGGATCAATATTATCCTTATTTAAAAGATAGTGGTGAGTTAGATTATAACCTATGGGGTGATAAACGAGACTATAATGACTTTAATCAAGAATTCATTAATCTTAAAGCTTATTTATCACAACGTTTAGCTTGGTTAGATACTCATTTTAAATCAATTGATACCATTCTTACATCTTTAGCTAACTATCAACAAAATGATTTATCACTTATTTTCACTAGTGATAATCAAGTTTTAGATATAAATAATGATATAATATTCTTAAACAATTACAACGATGTTACTTTACATTTACCCCAAAATACAACAACTAGTATTAAACTTAATGGAAAATTAATTTATGATAACGTTAATTCTAAAACCTTTACTTTTACTTATCATGAATTAAATACACTAAATAATGAATTAAATGTAATGGAAGTTATTACTAATCAAGGTAAAGATATTATTTGTTTTAAAGCTAATAATCTTATTGATACAACTAAGTTAAATAATCGTTTAAACGAAGCTAAACTAATTAAACCTAATTTATATGCTGATTATTCATACCAACAATTACAAATAACTATTAAAGAAATTAATGAATTATTACAAAATAATCCAACCTCTCAATTAGTAATTGATAATGCTTTAACTTCCTTAGAAAATTGTTTATTAAATTTAACTAGTCGAGAATTAAATCCCCAAAATCAAGTTACATATCAAATCTTAAGTTGTAGTTCTAATCTAAATGATATTAATAAAATCAATGATCAAGATCCAACTACTTATTGGTTAAGTGATTCAAGTAAAAAATTACCCCAAAGTATTATTATTGACTTACAAGACAATTATAAAATTGATTATGTTTCTTTCTTACCACGTTTAGATAAAGATTTTGCTGATGGTGATATTATTGAATTAAAAATATATGCTTCATTAGATAATAATACTTATAATTTAATTGATACTTATCAATTTACTTCTTATGAATTATATCTAATTAATCGTCATGAATATAAACATGCTTTTCTTAATCAAATTAATACTCGTTATTTAAAAATAGAAATAACTAATGCTTTAGGTGATAATAATTTCTATCAATATTGTTCTTTATCTGAATTAGTTATCTATAAACATAATGAATCTAACTTACTGGATAAGTTAAACAATCTGTTACAACAAGCTAAAACATATCAAGAAGATTTATATACCATTGAATCATATCAAAACTTAAGTATGGTTATGATGGAAATTGATACTTTATTAAATAATCCTAATCTAAATGATAAGCAAATCAAGGAAGCTATTAATAAACTTAATCAAGCAATTGATAATTTAACTTATCGTGATGTTGATAAAACTAATTTAGAAGAATTATTAAAGCAAACTTTTAATATAGATGATTATACTAAGGTTTCTTATCAAAACTATCTCACAGTTAAAGATGAAGCTATTTTAATTAATAATAAATTACATCCAACCCAAATAGAAATCGATGAAATTACTAATTTATTAGCTGAAGCTATTAATGACTTAGTTAATATTAAAGCATTAAAAGTTTTAATTAATGAATCTTATTCACTAATTGAAGATGATTATACACCACTATCTTGGTTTGACTATCAATGTCTATTAACCCAAGCTAATTACTTATTAGCTAAAGATAATGCAACTCAAGATGAAATTAATAATCTTATTACAATGCTTGAATTAGCTAAAAATAGTTTAGTTTTAAAAGCTAATAAAACTTTATTACAAGCTGAATATGATAAAGCTATTTTAATTAAAGCTAATGATTATACTAATACTTCATATGATAATTTATATAAAGCTATGATTAAAGCAAAAGAAATACTAGATGATTTAAATGCTAGTGATGAACAAGTAAGTAATGCTTTAATTAATCTAAGTAAAGCAATTGAGTTGTTGGAAAGTAAAAAGGTGATGAATTTTAAAGATGTTAATTCTAACGATTGGTTTTATTATGCTATTAAAAATGCATATGAATTAGATATTATGTTAGGTGATGGTGGTAATGTATATTTTAGTCCAAATAAAGATATTACTAGAGGAATGGTTGCAACTATTTTATATCGAATTGAAGCTAATCCAAAAGTAATATATGCTCCATCTTTTAAAGATGTCCAAGATGGATTATGGTATAGTAATGCTATTATATGGGCATCTAATCATCACATAGTTTCTGGATATCAAAATAAAAGTTTTGGTCCTGATGATAAAATCACCCGTCAAGATTTAGCTATTATGCTTCGTAATTATGCTTTATTTAAAGGAATTAATGGTAATATTAATGCAACTTTAGAAAACTATGATGATTATCATCAAGTTAGTGATTATGCTTATAATGCCATGAATTGGTGTGTAGCTAATCAAATTATTAAAGGAAGTAATAATAAATTATTACCAACTTCTTATGCAACCAGAGCTGAAAGTGCAGCTATGTTTATCCGTTTATTGGATATAATAAAGTGAGGTTAATATGAAAATATTAGAAATAGTATGTGGAATAATGCAAAAAGATCATCGTTATTTAATTGGAAAACGCAAAAGTAAGGTTCATGATGGAATCTGGGAATTTCCTGGAGGTAAAGTTGAAGCTAATGAAAGCTTAGAACATGCTATTATTCGTGAATTTAAAGAAGAATTAAATATCGATGTGAAAGTAAAAACTTATTTAACTACTGTCATTGATCAAAGAGATGATTATTGCTTAAATGTTCATGCTTTTATTCTTGAATATTTCCAAGGAAATATTCAAGGTAATGATCATAGCGAGTATCGTTTTGTTACTATCGATGAACTTTATACCTACCAATTTGAACCTAGTGATTATGCTATTTTTGATGCATTAAAGCAATATACTGTAGATTAAACAAAAGGAGTGAAAACAACCTTATGGTCGTATTTCACTCCTTATTTTATAAAATTCTAAATCATATTGCTTTAAAGGATTTTCTCGAATGAGCAAAGAATCTTTTTACTTGTGTATCAATATTTAGTTTATCCCATACACTCGGTACTAATATATTCTTTTTTATTTGAGAATCAGTAAAATACTACAAAAAAACATCTAATAAACTATCGTTTAAACTACAAATCAACTTATTTTGCATCGAAGGATCAAAAATATTTATTCCTTCACTACTGTTATAATTACATATAGAAATTGAATTCAAATTCTTACATTTGCGAAATGCACTACTTTCAATACTAGTTACAATATTGAGAATAGTTATATTTGTTATCATTTTACGGTTAAACTCGGGGGCTTTTACTACTTCAAACGATGAATTAGGACAATAAAGGTAATACCTACTTTTTATGTGGTCTAAAATGTGTTACAATATACAACGAGGTGATGATGAATGAACGCAAATGAATTTAAATTACTTGATTTAATTAGTGCTGTTGGTCAAGCACGTAGTAACTATTTAGAAGCTATTCATGAAGCTAAAACAGGAAATTATGAACTGTGTAATGAACTAATGCGCAAAGGTAATGATTTATATGCGCAAGGGCATCGTCTACATTCACAGCTAATTCAAATGGAAGCAGAAGGTAAAGGAATTGCATTTAGTGCTTTATTTACCCATGCTCAAGACCAAATGATGAGTGCAGAATGTTTTAAGATTTTGTGTGAAGAATTTATTGCATTATATAAAAAAATTGATAACTTAAACACAAAATAGAAAGGGAAAAATAAATGAAAATTTTAGTTATTGGTAAAGGTGGAAGAGAGCATGCTTTAGCTCATGCAGCTTATCGCTCTAAATTAGTTAAACAAGTTTTTGTTGCTCCAGGTAATCCAGGAATGGAAGATATTGCAACATGTGTTAACATTAGTGATAGTGATGTTGAAGGATTAGTTAAGTTTGCGCAAGAAGAAGCAATCGACTTAACTATCGTTGGTCCTGAATCAAGTTTATCTTTAGGAGTTGTTGATGCTTTTGAAGCAGCTAACTTAAAAATCTTTGGACCAAGTAAAGATGCAGCTCAAGTAGAATCTAGTAAAGATTTTGCGAAAAAAATTATGATGAAATATAATATTCCAACTGCTGCATATGCTACTTTTGATAATAAAGAAGAAGCTATTGCTTATGTGGAAAAACAAGGAGCCCCAATTGTTATTAAAGAAGATGGATTAAAAGCTGGTAAAGGAGTAACTGTTGCAAGTAGTATTGAAGAAGCACTTGAAGCAATTGAAGTAGCTTTTAGTATCGAAGGAAATAAAGTTGTTATTGAAGAATGTTTATTTGGTTTTGAATTTTCTTTAATTTGTTTTGTGAATGGTACAACAATTGTCCCATGTGAAATTGCGCAAGATCATAAATGTGCTTATGATGGGGATAAAGGACCTAATACTGGAGGAATGGGATGTTATTCACCAGTTAAAAAGATTACCAAAGAAATCATTGAAGAAACAATGGAAAAAGTTATGCGACCAATGGCTAAAGCAATGGTTGAAGAAGGACATTACTTTAAAGGATTCTTATATGGTGGATTAATGTTAACTGAAAATGGCGTTAAAACAATTGAATTCAATGCTCGTTTTGGTGATCCAGAAGCCGAAGTAATTTTACCTCGTTTAGAAAGTGATTTTGTAGATACTATTCTTAAAGTTATGAATAATGAAGAAGTTAGCCTTCAATGGAGTGATAAAGTTAGTTTAGGAGTTGTTTTAGCTAGTGATGGATATCCAGCTTCTAGTACTAAAGATGCTATAATCAATATCGATCATGATTTAGATATTCTACTATACCATATGGGAACAGCTAAAAAAGATAATAATTTAGTTACTAATGGTGGACGTGTTTTAATTGCTACAGCTTTAGAAGATAGCTTAGAAAATGCTTATACGAAAGCTTATCAAGAAATTAGTAAAATCCATTGTGATAAATTATTCCATCGTAACGATATTGGAAAAAAAGATATGTAATCGGAGGTAAAATAATGTTTAAAACAGACTTAGAAATTGCACAAGAATGTGTTATGCAACCAATTAAAGAAGTTGCTAGTAAAGTAGGAATTAGTGAAGATGATTTAGAAGAATATGGAAAATATAAAGCTAAAGTATCTTTAGATGTTTTAGAAAGAAATAAAGATAAAAAAGATGGTAAATTAATCTTAGTAACTGCTATTAACCCAACTAAAGCTGGTGAAGGTAAATCAACAACTACAGTTGGATTAGGAGATGCTTTTAACCGTTTAGGTAAAAAAACTATGATTGCTTTACGTGAACCATCATTAGGACCAGTTTTTGGTTTAAAAGGTGGAGCTGCTGGAGGAGGATATGCTCAAGTAGTACCAATGGAAGATATTAACTTACATTTCACTGGAGATATGCATGCTATTACAACTGCTAATAACTTAATTAGTGCTTGTTTAGATAATCATTTATTCCAAGGTAATGAATTAAATATTGATAAAGATCGTGTAGTTTGGAAACGTTGTTTAGATATGAACGATCGTACTTTAAGAGATATTACAATTGCTCAAGATTATGATAAAAATGGTATTGAACGTAAAGATCATTTCCATATTACCGTAGCTAGTGAAGTAATGGCTGTTTTATGTTTAGCTAATTCATTAGAAGATTTAAAATATCGTTTAGGCGAAATGTTAGTAGCTTATACTTTAGATGGAGCTCCAGTTTATGTTAAAGATTTAAAAATTGAAGGGGCTTTAGCAATGGTCTTAAAAGATGCTATTAAACCAAACATGGTTCAAACTTTAGAACACAACCCAGTATTAATTCATGGAGGACCATTTGCGAATATTGCTCATGGATGTAACTCTATTTTAGCTACTAAAACTTGTTTAAAATTAGCTGATTATACGATTACTGAAGCTGGATTTGGAGCTGATTTAGGAGCAGAAAAATTCTTAGATATTAAATGTCGTTTAGCTGATTTAACTCCAAGTGCGGTTGTTATTGTAGCTACTATTAGAGCATTAAAACAACATGGTAATGTTGCTTATGAAGATTTAAAAGAAGAAAATGTTGAAGCTTTATTAGCTGGATGTGCTAACTTAGGTAAACATATTGATAGTATTAAACAATTTAACTTACCTTATATTGTTGCTATTAATGAATTTGCTAGCGATACCGAAAATGAAGTTAATGCTTTAAAAGCTTGGTGTGCTGAAAATAATCACCCAATGTCATTATCTCAAGTATGGGCTAAAGGTGGAGAAGGAGCTTTAGATTTAGCTAGTCAATTAATTGATTTATGTGAACATGAAAATAACTTTGAAACATTATACGATACTAACCTAACAATCCCCGAAAAAATTGAAATTATTGCGAAAAAAGTATATGGGGCTGATGGAGTTGACTTTACTGAAGAAGCTTTAGCACAAATTGCTACTTATGAAAAATTAGGTTGGGATAAAAAACCAATCTGTATGGCTAAAACACAAATGTCATTAAGTGATGATCCAAAGAAATTTGGAGCACCTACTAACTTTAGAATTACTGTTCGTCAATTATCACCATCTTTAGGAGCTGGATTTATTGTTGCTTTAACTGGTAAAGTTCTAACAATGCCAGGTTTACCTAAAAAACCAGCTGCTTTAAACATGGACATTGATGAAAGTGGAAAAATTACAGGTTTATTCTAGGAATTCGTAAGAATTCCTTTTTTAAGAGGTTTTATGAAAAAAATAGTTTTAATTTTATGTTTATTATTAAGTATTACTTC
>CAZQJH010000059.1:0-9558 GCA_964593515.1 uncultured Erysipelotrichaceae bacterium | reverse complement strand
ACCATATCCAGCAATTAATAGTCCAAATAATATTATACCTATCAAAATTAAATTATTATCCATATTATCACCTATGATTCAAACATTGGAATTAAATAATCCCAAACTTCGCTCATTCCTTGTTTTTTCTCACTTGAGAATGGAAATAACTTTTCATCATCATTCAACTGTAAAGTTTCACGAATAATTTTAAATTGTTTTTGTTTTTCGCTTTTCTTAAGCTTATCAACTTTAGTGACGACAACACATACTGGAATATTATAATAACGAGCATATTCCAACATTGAAATATCATCATCATTAGGTTTACGACGCGCATCAACTAAAAGGACTAAACCTTTCTTTTGTTGGCGTTGAGAGAAATAATCTTCCATCATTTCCCCAAACTTTTGTAATTGGCGTTGAGATATTTTCGCATAACCATAACCAGGAACATCCACAAACATATACTTATCATCTAAATTAAAGAAGTTAAGTAATCTAGTTTTACCAGGTGAGTTACCAACATAAGCTAATTTTTTACGTTGACACATTGTATTTATAAAACTACTTTTTCCTACATTACTTCGACCAGCTAAAACAATTTCTGGTAAAGTCGTATCAGGCCATGATTTTTTATCTGGCGCTGATACAACTAATTCACATTTTTGAAAAGTAATCATTTTACTTCACCAACGCTACATCTAACACTTGTGATACATGATCACATGGAACAAAAGTAATATCATCTTTAACACTTTGCGAAATTTCGGCTAAATCTTTTGCATTAGCTTTTGGAATACAAATAGTCGTAATACCACAACGGTGCGCAGCCATTGATTTTTCTTTTAAACCACCAATAGCTAAAACATTACCACGTAATGTAACTTCTCCTGTCATAGCTACATCACAGCGAACTTTACGTTCACTAAATAATGAAACAAGAGCCGTTGTTAGCGTAACTCCCGCACTAGGTCCATCTTTAGGTGTAGCTCCTTCAGGTACGTGAATATGAATATCATTTTTCTCAAATACTTCTGGATTAATACCATATTTTTTCGCATTAGCTCGAACATAGTCATAAGCAATAGTTGCTGATTCTTTCATAACATCACCTAATTGACCAGTTAAAACTAATTTTCCTTTACCTTCAAACTTAGTTACTTCAATTTGTAAAACATCTCCACCAAAAGCTGTATAAGCTAAACCAGTAACTGTTCCAATTTGGTCTTTCTTTTCTTTTTTACCATATTCGAATTTTTCTGGTCCTAACCATTGGTTAACTAATTTCTTGCTGACTTTAATACTACGTTTTTTATCTTTTAAGATAGCAAGTACTGCTTTACGGCATAAAGTAGCAATATAACGTTCTAATTGACGTACTCCACTTTCACGAGTGTAATAACGAATTAAGTATAATAAAATATCGTCATCCATTTTGAATTGAGATGGTTTTAAACCATTTTCTTGTAATTGTTTACTAATTAAATGACGTTTAGCAATTTCTAATTTTTCTAACTCAGTATAAGAAGATAATTCAATAATTTCTAAACGATCACGTAAAGCATGAGGAATATTTTCGATATAGTTAGCAGTCGCCACAAATAAAACTTTACTTAAATCATAAGGTTCTTCAATATAGTGATCAGAGAATAATGCATTTTGTTCTGGGTCTAATACTTCTAACATGGCACTAGCTGGATCACCCTTATAATCAGAAGCCATCTTATCAATTTCATCAATTAAGAAAACTGGGTTAATAACCTTAGCTTTCTTCATTCCTTGAATAAAACGACCAGGTAAAGCCCCTAAATAAGTACGACGATGTCCTCTAATTTCTGATTCATCTTTAACTCCCCCTAAGGAAATCTTAACGAATTCACGATTTAAAGCACGAGCAATTGACTTAGCTAACGAAGTCTTACCAACTCCTGGCGGACCAACTAAACAAATAATTGGTGCTTTTAAAGAATTAGTTTGTTGTTTAACTGCTAAATATTCTAAGATACGCTCTTTAACTTTTTCTAAACCAAAATGATCTTCATCTAAGATATCACTAGCAAGTTGTAGATCTTGATTGTCTTCACTTTCTTCCCACCAAGGAAGATCCATTAACCAATCAATATATGTTTTGACTACTGAGCTTTCTCCATTAGCTGGAGCTAATGACTCATAACGAGCTAATTCATCTTTAAGTTTAGCTTTAATATTTTCAGGATAAGGATTATTAGCTAATTTCTCACGAATTAAACCAACTTCTTTATCTTGTTGAGCCACATCACCTAATTCTTCTTTAATCGCACGCATTTTTTCACGTAAATAATATTCTTTTTGATTTTCATCAATACGTTCTTTCACAATTTCATTAATACGTGCTTCAACATCTTTTAATTCTTTTTCCCCTACTAATTCTTGTAGAACTAACATTAAACGATCATTAACATTAACTTCTTCAAGAATTGCTTGTTTACGATCGATTGGAAATGGGAATAAGCCACAAACTTGGTCAGCTAAAGCTCCCCCAGCTAAATCACGAGCCATTTCTTGAATTATATGTTTAGGGAATGTTTGATTACTTCCCATGTGTAATTCATCTAATTCATCACAAATACGACGAATTAAAGCTTGGCGTTCTTGTGAATCTTGTTCAACATCTTCAACAATAAGGGCACTACCAACTAAAAAGTCTTCACATTTAGTATAGTATTGAATATCAACCCTTTTAATACCTCTAAATTTAACTCTAGAGAAACCATCCATTTTACGAATATGACGAATTGAACATAATGTACCAAAGAACATTAAATTACTTGGGTCTAATTCATCTTTTTCTAAATCTTTTTGACAAACGATAATAACTTGACTATCACTTTCAGCTTTTGCTTCATTAACAGCTGCTAATGATGATTGTCTTCCAATATCAATTGTAATCTCTTGATCAGGGAATACAACTACACCTCTAGTGGGGACAATGGGTAAATTAACTTCAGTACTACTTTTAATATCACTCATTTTCTCACTCCTTTCATAGGCAAAAAAGACGCGTAAGCGTCTTTTTATAAATTTACTAAGCTACGTTTTCTTTAACAAAGTTAAACGCTTTTTGTTGAACTAAGTCGTAAGATAAGTCTGTTTTGCTGATATACATTTTAATCATATTAACTTCCATGTTGTACATTTCAGCTAATTTTGTATATTCAGCTTCTAATTCTTCATCAGTAGCTGTGATTGATTCAACTTTAGCAATTTCTTCTAATACTAATGATACTTTAACTTTGTTAGCAGCATCAGTTTCAAAGTTAGCTTTTAAAGCTTCTTCACTTTGACCAGTTAATTGGTAGAATAAATCCATTGTGAATCCTTGAGCTTCAATACGTTGTTTGTATTGGTTGAATAAGTTGTTTGTTTCAGAATCAATCATACATTGAGGAATTTCAACGCTAGCTCCATCACAGATAGCAGTTAAAACAGCACTTTCAAATTCGTTAGTAACTTTTTCTTCTTGTGCTTTGTTTTCTTGATCACTACAGTAAGCACGTAATTGATCTACAGTTTCAACATTTTCAATTTCTAAAGTTTTTACGAATTCATCATTTAATTCTGGTAAATCTTTAGTCTTGATTGTGTGTACTGTTACTTTGAATACTACATCAGCTCCAGCTAAATCAGCTACGTGGTAGTCTTCAGGGAAAGTTAATTCGATATCTCTAGTTTCACCAGTAGTCATACCGATCATTTTGTCTTCGAATCCTGGAATGAATGAACCACTTCCGATTACTAAATCGTAGTTTTCACCTTTTCCACCTTCGAAAGGAACTCCATCTCTGAATCCTTCGAAATCGATTGTTGTTGTATCTCCGTTTTCAACACAACCTTCTTCTTTTAATACTAAATCAGCTTTGTTAGCTTGGTAAGCTTCAATTCTTCCATTTACTGCATCTTCACTAACTACAACTTCAGCTTTTTTAATATCTAATCCTTTGTATTGTCCTAAAGTAACTTCAGGTCTAACTGTACAGTTAAATACAAATTCAACTTTTTCAGTATTGATTTCTTTGATATCCATAGTAGGACGATCAACTAACCATAAGTCTTTTTCGATAATAGCTGTTTGTAATGCGTTGTTAGCTAATTTATCAGCAGCTTGATATAAAATAGTTCCTTCACCAACTTGTTTTTTAACTAAAGCAATTGGTGCGTGTCCTTGACGGAAACCATCAATGTTTGTTTTGGCAGCAATTTCTTTTAATGCATCATTTTGCGCTTTTGTCCAGTCATCACCTTCGATAACTACAGTTAAAATACCTTCAGATTTTTCTTTTAATTCCCATGTTGAATTCATCATCTTACCTCCTGTATATTGTCGAGATTTCACATGTTACATTTCATAACCATTAATTAATAATGACCAACCAACTTCTTGTTCTAAATCATTTGTTTTTAGCCATTCATCAATTTTACTTCCATCTTGATTAGCAACAAAAACATATAAAACAATAGCTGTGGCAATTTGTAAAGCATCTTCCACTTCGATATTAAATGGAAGCATTAAATATGCTTCTTTAAATAAAGTTTCCATACACATCATTAAGAAGGTAGGATCTTCATTTTCAAACCAATCACGTAAATGTCTCATTACTAAACTAGCACCTTCACATTCCATCATTGGTTCAATAAAGCATGGATTAAATTCGACCATTAACCCTTCATGTTCAACCCTAAATGTTTGACTCACATTTTGTTCCATCATCGCTTCAATTAAATAAGCTTTAGCTAGAAAATTAGGTGAATCATCTAAATAGTCTTGAATTGCATCTAAATGATTACGAATATTGCTTTTGCGTAATTGCTCAATCGCAAGAAAAACTTCATCCAACGAACCATGAAGTAAGGCATCAATGTCTTCTTCATCAAAGCTTTTTGGGTTAGCTTTCATAACATGTGGTTTTAATTCGTTATAATAAGCGATTAGCTTATCTTCATATTTTTTTTCAATAAAAGGTAGCGCTAATTCTTCTTCTACAATTTGATATGCTTCTTCAAATTTAGCTTCATTAATTAGTAATTCCACTTTTTTTATGATATCCTCAAAATAAGTATTCATATGCTCACCTCTTTGCGATTAAACACAGTATATAATACCATATTCCTCCCCTTTTTACAAACACATTATCATTCTATTTGAATTTTTTTTGCTTTTTTTACAATTTTATCAAAAAAACCCTTGCATTATAATTCCTTTTTTGTTATTATAATTAGGCAAGTTACGTCCTCGTAGCTCAGTTGGATAGAGCATGCGCCTTCTAAGCGCACGGTCAGGGGTTCGAATCCCTTCGAGGACGCCACTTTAATTAATACACAGGTCATTTGATCTGTGTTTTTTTTATTTTTAATTCATGTAAGAATTAAATACGTCAACATTTTGTTCATATTTTGTTTACAACTGTTCATAAATATGTTACAATCTCTTCAATGTTACGCTTTTAAGGAGGTTTTACTATGTATGAAGCTATCTCGAATATTAATGCTATAATATCTAACTTTGTTTGGGGTGTCCCAATGTTAGTTCTCTTAGTTGGTACTGGAATCTTAATGACTATTCTCACTAAAGGATTCCAAATAACCCACTTCAAACATTGGTGGTCTAAAACGATTGGCGCCATCTTTAGTGATCAACATGTTACTAAACATACTAAAAAAGAAGATCGCTCAATATCTCAATTTCAATCATTATGTACCGCTCTAGCAGCTACAATTGGTACAGGAAATATGATCGGGGTTGCTTCTGCTATTGTTGCTGGAGGACCTGGAGCCATTTTTTGGATGTGGATTGTTGCCTTATTTGGTATGATGACTAACTTTGCAGAAAATGTTTTAGGAATTTATTATCGTCGTAAAAATAATGATGGTGAATGGTGTGGTGGAGCTATGTACTATCTAGAAGATGGATTTGGTAAATATAAACACTGTAAACACCTAGGTAAAATCTTAGCTATTTTATTTTCTATCTTTTGTTTAGCTGCTTCCTTTGGAATTGGAAATATGTCTCAAATAAATTCCATTTCTTCAAATATGCTGCAAGTATTCCACATCCCAACTTATATCACTGGTATTATTTTAGTAATTATTGGTGCTTTAGTTATTATTGGTGGTATTAAACGTATCGCAGCTGTTACCGAAAAACTAGTACCATTTATGGCAATTACTTACATTATTGCTTGTATAATTATTGTAGTTACTCATATTAATGTTGTTCCTGATATCTTTGTTAGTATCTTTAAAGGAGCCTTTGGTTTAAGAGCCATTGGAGGAGGAATTGTTGGTAGTGGAATTAAATTAGCTTTACAATATGGGATGAAACGTGGAGTATTCTCTAATGAAGCTGGACTTGGATCTAGTGTAATGGTTCATTCTAATTCTAATGTTAAAGAACCAGTCCAACAAGGTTTATGGGGAATCTTTGAAGTATTCGCTGATACTATTGTTGTATGTACATTAACTTCTTTAGTAGTCTTATCTAGTGGTTTAATTGATTTAAATACAGGTACTTTAATTGCTGATATTGAAGCAACAAACTTAGTTGGTGCTTGTTTCGCTAATACATTTGGTAATCTTGGACCAATGTTTATCGCTATTGCACTATTACTATTTGCCTTCTCAACAGTTTTAGGATGGAGTCATTATGGTACTAAAGCTTGGGAATATTTATTTAATTCTAAATCTACGATTATTTATAAAACAATTTTTATCATTATGATTTTTGTTGGAGCTACCATGAAAATCGATCTAGCTTGGGAGTTAAGCGATACCTTTAATGGATTAATGGCTTTACCAAACTTAATCGGAGTTGTTTCCTTAGCCCCAATCGTTGTGAAAATTACTAAAAACTATATTAAACGTGAAATTAAAGGTGAAGATATTAAACCAATTATTACTTATCAAGAAAAATAAAGGCATGGGTCATAAGCCCATGCCTTTATTTTTCATATAGATATCCTTTAGCTTTAAGTAAAGCAATAACTTTTTCATATTGTTCTTCATCATCATATAGAATAGTATGTAAATGAAGACCATTAGTTAAATCCGATAAAGGTTTAGCTTCATTAGCTTTAACTTTATCCACAAAACGATCTACATCATAACGTGAACTTAATAATAATTGTGCTTGAATTTGACCATAAATCGCATGTTCAACAATTACATCAACTACTTCAATACCTAAATCCACAAACGTATATAATTCATCTTTCATTTGTTCATCATTATGAATTAAAGCTAAAGTTGCTTGATGTTTACTAGCATTTTCCCTTTGGTATAAATATCCTCGTGGGGTTGCCACAATATTTTCACCACTTGCTCGCAAAATTGCTACATCACCGACAATAATTTGACGCGATACCTTAAATTGTTTAGCTAAAGCACTAGCACTAAGAGGAGTATTTTCAGCTTGTAAAAGCTTTAATACAGCTAATCGACGATTATTAGCATCCATTATCATCACCTACTAATTCATCAAGAATATAAGCTACTCCATCATGACAATGATCATAAGCTCCTACATAATCACTAACTGCTTTAATATCTTCGCTTGCATTACTAACAACAGCTCCAATACCAGCCATTTCAAGCATCGTAAGATCATTATAATTATCCCCAATAGCTAATGTATCTTTAATATCAATATTTAAATAATCAGCTAAAAACTTTAAAGCACTACCTTTACTAACCCCTTTAGGATTTAATTCCATATAACGTCCACTTGAATATGAAATATCAATATCACTACATAACTGTGATAATTCATCTTCACATGCTTTCATTACTTCCATATCTTGATAATTATACATCATCTTAATAACCTCTAAATCTTTAAAGATAGAAATATCATCATTATCACAGACAATACCATCTGGTTTATAAATAAATAAAATTTCACGTTCTTCATCAGTTAAAAAATAACCATAAGTATCAGTTGGGGTAAATATTTCAATACAGAAATGATGTTTTCGTCCAAACTCAAATAAAGTTTGAATTTGTTTAAAGCTTAAAGTATTAATTGCTAAGTGTTTATTCGTTTTATTCTCACTAATAACCCCTCCATTACATGCAATAGTATAATGATTAGGAATATTTAAAGCTAATTGTTCTAAAATATGACCAACACTAGTATAACCTCGACCAGTAGCTAATACAAATTGAACCCCTTGGTTAGTAATTCTTTTAATCGCTTCAATATTTTTTGGACTTAACTTTTTTTCTTTATCTAATAAAGTTTCATCAATATCACAAGTTACTAATTTAATCATCGATTTTACTCCTTTGCTGCTAAATAAATTTGATACATATCTTCTTGATTTAAGATTTTAAACTTACCGATTGTTCTTTGCCCATAATAACTACAATTATAAGCTAATTCAAGTAAATCATTATCATTTAAGTTTAATCCTAATTGAGTTAAAGAAATTGGCATTTGCATATCTTTGAAGAAATTTTCCATGGCTTCAATACCAGCTAAAGCACAACTTCGTTCATCTTCTAAATAAATATTAAATACTTCATTAGCTAATAAAACAAAATTATCTAATTCTTCATCCATCACATAACGAGCCCAGCTACCCCAAATAGCACTTAAACCAGCTCCATGCGCTACATCATATTTAGCACTTAATTCATGTTCTAATTGATGACAAGCCCAATCACCTAAACTACGAGCTCCACAAACATCATTATGAGCCATAGTACCTGCTAACATAATATTCGCACGAGCATCATAATCATGCGGATTAGCTAAAACTAGATAAGCTTGCTTAATAACCTTTTTAATTAAGGTTAAAGCAAAACTTTGTTGTAATTGATTATGATTATCCTTAACAAAATAACGTTCAAAAGTATGCATAATCATATCAACTACCCCACACATTGTTTGATATTTACTAACCGTAAATGTATTAACTGGATTCATAATGGCAAAACGACAACGACCTAAATCACTACTTAAACCGCGTTTTTGTCCTAATTCTTCATTAGAAATAACACTAGAATCACTCATTTCACTTCCTGCGGCTGCAATAGTTAAAATACAACCAATAGGTAAACATGCTTTAACTTCTTTTTTCTTTAAATAATAATCCCATAAATCACCTTCATTACAAACACCATAACCAATTGCTTTACAAGAATCAATAACACTTCCTCCACCAATTGCTAATAAGAAGTCGATATTATTTTCTTTAACTAATTTAATTCCTTCTTCAACTAATGATAAACGCGGATTAGGTTTTACTCCACCTAATTTAATATAAGGAATATTAGCTTGCATAAGCATCGTTTCAACTTTATGTAATAAACCTGATTTAATGGCACTATTTCCACCATAATGGACTAATACACGATTTGCCTTAAATTCTTTTAATAAATTTACTAATTCTAATTCACTATCTTGACCAAAAACAACTTTAGTTGGTGCATAAAATTTGAAGTTCATAAAAACACCCCTTTTTTTATGAGTATTATATCATATAAATACAAAAAAAGCTCACAAGATGTGAGCTTAATAAATGCCCGGCAGCGTGCTATCTT
>CAZQJH010000058.1:0-9582 GCA_964593515.1 uncultured Erysipelotrichaceae bacterium | reverse complement strand
CACTTAAAGCTTCATCTAAAGCTTTAACACTTTCATCAGTATAATCAGCTTTATTAACTGCTTCAGCAGCTTTAATAGCTTCATCTAATTTAGTTTTATTAACTTCAACTGGTTTTGATGTTGCTTCACTTCCATAGAACTTAATTTCAGCCATTGAAGCAAACTTATCATTACCACTATCTCCATAAGATCCAGTGATACGAATTGTTACATAACGACCAGTAAATGTTCCCTCTCCAGCAACATTAGCACGATACCATTTAGTAGCATCTAATGTACCATCTTCAGCAAAGACATATTCACCAGTTAATTTGTTCTTAGTATAATCTGTATTATCACCAACATAAACTTCAAACTTATGAATATCTCCATTACGTTTATCTTGACGTGGTAAGAATGTTACATCAGTAATTGTGAATGATTTACCTAAATCATAAGTAATCGTATGTTTTTCTCCATTGTGAGTAGACCAGTTAGAGTGCCAGTAACTTGCATCATTTTGGTCAATTGTACAATTAGCTTGTCCATAACCATTTTCAGCTGGTTCTCCTTCTCCACCACATTGAGAAGAGTAATCAATTACACTAACATCACCAACTTTTTTATTAATTAATGTTGCTTCATCAATACCATTATCTACTTTAGCAACTAAGTTAGCAATAGCTGTTTCTAATTTAGCTTTAGCACTATCTACTTCATCTTGTGAAACATTTTCTTTATCTAAGATAGCTTTAGCTTCATTTAAAGCTGTCTTGAAGGCTGCAAAACTATCAGTAGTATATCCACTAGCATTTTTATCTTTATTGTCATTGTATAACTTAGTTAACGCATCTTTATCAACAACAACAATTTCTTCATTTGCTTCTAAGATAGTTAAAACATAATCAACTTTCATAACATAACTAAACATTTCCGCATTAGATAATGCATCTTCATAGTTAGTTCCTACTTCTTTCATAATTGATTGTGCTTTAGCCCAAACACTTGCATGAACATCGCTTTCTTTAAATTCATTTACTTTTTCAATTAAAGCTACAATTCTAGCTTTAGTTGTTAAGTTGTCTTGCGCATCTCTAATAGCTTTTTCTAAAGCATCAATTCTATTTTGTGATACACGATCTGCAACTAAATCTTTACATGCATCAATAGCATCTTGTAATGCTTTAACTGAACCATTTGTATAAGCTTTAGCTTTATCCCCTTCAATTAAAGGTTTAACACGTTCAATTGTAGCTAATAATGAAGCATCACTAGCTCCAGTTCCTAAATCTTTTGCTGTTTTATGAACTGTTAACTCAGCCATATTACAAGAACCAGATACTGTAGAACTAGTACATGTAATTCTTACATAACGAGCATCAATAGCATCAAAGTAAACTTCACTAGATTCTGAACCACCAGAGAATTTTTCACTTGCTACTTTAGTCCAATTTGTATTATCACTAGATACTTCTAAATAAACATCAATCATACGTGCACTTGAAGAACTTTGTCTTGGAACGTAAGTAACACGGTTAATATTATATGTTTCACCTAAATCAACTGTTAATGATTGAGGTAATGGATGGTTACTATTTTCCCATACTGAGTGCCAGTAAGTATTTGGATCACCATCAATAGCCATATCAGCTTTACCATTAGCTCCTTCACTTGCTGATTCACTTGTAGCAGTAGCACCTACAGCTTTAATAGCTGTAAAGTCTGCAAGTAATGTTTTTTCCATTACTGGAGCTTGAGTATCACTACCTTCAATTGTACAAGTATCATCAGTAATAAAACCATAAGCATTTAAAACACTTTCTTTAACATCTTCATTTAATTCACCAGTAAATACTAATTTATTAGTTGTACTTCCTGATACATAAGTTAAACAAGTTTTATTATTATCATTTCCTACTTCTAATTTAACATCACCAAGTGCAATAACATTTTGGTCAAATGTTACTGTTACACTAATATTATCACCATTAATACTAGCTTTCATATCAGTTACTACTGGTGCTTCTTGTTTAGCTTCTACCATACCTGCATATAACCAGTTTTGATCAAATTCAGTATAGTATAAGTTGAAATCAGAATAAGTATCATCTTCATATAATAATCCAATTTTTGGATTAACTTCTACAACATCACGTACTCCTTTATTAGAAGTATCAGTTGTTGTTTTTGGATATTCTAATAATGTTAAACAAGAGTAACAGTATTTTTGGTTATTCATTTGTTTTGATGATCCATTAGCAAAGTCAATATTTCCATTTGCATCTACTTCACCAATGTATACTTTACCATTGTTTCTTCCAGGTCCACTTGGGTTAGATAATACTACATATTCTTTATCCCCTGCTGTATAGTGAATAACACTTAATTGACAGTAAACATCAGTTATTTCATTAATAGTTTCAATTTTATCCCAAGTTTTTCCTCCATTTGTAGAAGTTGCCATTTGCACTTTACCTTCGTAACTACGCATGAATAATTTAACTTGACCGTTATTTAATTGAACTGCTTGTGATTCAGTTAATTGTGTTCCACCTGACATCGTTGCAGGATCATTTCCTTTTAATTTTTGTGGAGATTCATTTAATGTCCAGTTTTCTCCATCTTTACTTGTAATTAAAGCTGAAGCTTGTGAAGATAATCCACTTGCTTTATTAGCTGTATAAATTGGAATACATAATGTTCCATCTACTAATTGTAATCCTTTACCTGGACCAACTCCACAGAACATTGCCCATTCAGGTTTTACTTGTCCAGTAATATCTTTTGGACATGACCAAGTTTTACCATCATCATCAGAATATGATAACCATAATCTTTGTGTACGTAAAATTTGGAATGGAGCAGCTTCTTTACCTTCATATACGAAGACACTACCTACATATTCACCATTTTTATAACAGTTTCCTAATTCTTTATATGGAGCTTCACATTCAGTTACAACTTTATATTCAGTTTTAATTCCTTCTTTAGTATATACTACTCCATCTTCTCCATAGTAACCATATTCACTTCCATTTTCATATACAACAGTTACCATTTCTCCATCAACTGTTTTAGTACCTGTTCCTGCTTGAATAATTGAACCATTCATTAATCCAGAACTTTGTGGGAACATATCCACTACCATGTAAATACGTTCACTATCACGATCTTGAACCATAATTGGGTCAATTAAGAATGGTGGTGTACTAATTCCATCTTCACGTAAGTCAAGTACTTCAATAACATCATCAAATTCAGTTTGTCCTTTTTCTTTACGACGAATAACTGAGTCAATATTTCCAGCATCTCCAACTCCACTATTACGTTGGTCAATAGCAGCAATTACTGTACCTTTTTTAGTTGTGAATAAACCAGGAATACGATATTGTGATGATCCATCATATCCTGAATAGAAAATAGCTTCCTCTTCTGTTTTATATGCATTAGTTAAATCTGGTGTTAATCCACCTTCAAATTTCATTGCACTACCATATGTACTTACTTCTTCATTAGTAAATACTCCAGAATACATTGTTACTGATTCAATATATCCTTTATAATCATTTCCTAAATTATGATCAGCTCCAATAACAATATTACTTGCTTCACTGAAAACAGCAGATAAATTAGTAATACCATTTGTATAACGGTTAGTATCTACTTGATTTCCATCAACTGCAAGATAATATCCTGTTCCACTTTTTAAAGCTCCATGACGAATAGTTAAAGTATGCCAATTAGTATCATTAATACTTACACCGTTTTCAATTGGCATATCTTTTTTAGTACCGTTTGTTAAAACGGTTGCTTCAGCTCCAACTTTGTTATTAGCAAAGTCAGCATAAATATCAAAGTATTTAGTTTTATCTTCATTAGCAACTGAGAATAAGTACATTTTACCTTGATTAGCTTCACTAGCACGGAAACGAATATTAATAGTTCCATTGCTCATATCTTTAATAGCATCTAAATCTTCATTAATAAGAATATGATCATCACCAGCAAATCCTTTTCCTACATGAGAGAAAGTACGATCACTTCTTTCTTTGATTAAGTATGCTTGTACATCAGTTTCACTGATTGCATAATTATATAATTCAATATCTTTTAATGTACCAGTAAATGGATATGGGTTTCCTCCATCAGAACGTGCTCCTTTACCAAAACCAATAAAGTCCGCATTATCGAAAGAACCTTTAGTAAATCCTACACTTGGTGTTGCGCTTAATTGTTCTTCTCCATCTACATATACTTTTACAGAATATCCAGAATCAGTTTTCTTATAAACCATTGAATATTTGTGTTCTTTAGTTAAATCAATTCCAGTTAAAGTTTTTTTAGTATCCACAACTTTAGTTCCACTAGCATTAATTGCTTCAATACCTAAAGCTGTACCATTAATATATAATGTGAAATAGTTTTTATTAGTATCTTTATCTCCAATAAAGAATAAAGCATTTACACTTGATCCAGTACAAGCAGCAGTTATGTTTAAAGAACCTTCTTCAAGTGAATTGAATTTACCAACAATATCACTTGCATCAATATATCCAGTACCAGAACTAATTGATGTTGCTACATCAGTAGCATATTTAAATACATCTTTGTCACTTGTGACTTCTTCCGCTTTAATGTAAGTTAAAACATTTGGCGAAATAGATGAAAATACCATTGTCGACGCTAATAGTATTTTCGCAAATTTTGAATTCGTCATACAGTATCCTCCTTCTTAAAATGTTAACGTTTTCATCGCTAGCATTATATCACAAAAGAAAGTGCCTTACAACTTTAAAACATATTAAGATTTTTTGAATTAAAAGGTTAATTTCCACTATTTGATAGGTGAATTGAAACTTAATCTTTCATTTTAATTACATATCATCACTAGACAAGAAATTAAACCTCCCCTTATTTTACTCATAAATGAAAATTTATTTATAATATTCTCCTATTTCCATTTTTGTAAACAAAAAAAGTGGCTAAAGCTCTTAATTTGTAAGAGTTATTGCCACTTTATTCCCTTTTAAAAATTAAAATTAAGTTTTTTAATTGTTAGAATCGGCATCAATTATCGCACTACCTTCCTCACTTTTTGACTCTTCTAACCAGATTAACTCTAGTTCAAATTCTTCATAAGTAACTTTAGTATAATCATCTAATTCATCACAAATATTTCCCCTACCGACAAAAAAGGTAGCTATTCGTTCACCATTATTATCAGTTGCAACTTTAATTATGGTAGGAGTACCCAAAATACCTAATTTTTCTTCATTTTGTAAATCAATAATTTTTGTTTCATATCCAGTAAATGCTGTCTCTTCATCATCTAAGTAGAAAACAGTATCATCACTACCCAGTTTGTTACAATTATATCGGTAAATCTCTGGTGTATTAGATAAATCAACATTATTTAAATATTGATTAATAAAGTTACAACCAAAGCAATTTTCTAAGTAAAAATATACATAATAATTATCTTCTTCTAATTCAAATAATTCTTTAGGACTAATCCCACGATCTAATTCAATAACCGATTGATTTTTGTTAGTATACTTTTCATCTTCACTCTCAACTATCTCGTTATCACTATTAGAATCATCATTTTTTGTATTATCTACCTCTTTTATTGGTTCATCTTTTGTCGGTGTAGTATAATTAGATTCAAACAAAATCAATCCTAATATAACAACACAAATAACAATAATAACTCCTATAATTTTTTTATTCACGAAATCATTCCCTTTCTTTTTTTGATTATTATATCATAATTAAAACAAATGTAATATATGTACACATCAAGTAAAAAAAAGACTCTAGTTTTTACCTAGAGTCAATCAAGTGATTATTTTTTCAAGCCATCGAACATAACGAACATTTTAGCACATTCGCCACGAGTAGCATTACCAGTAGGGTTTAAAGTTTTACCACCACCCATAATACCATTAGCAACCGCCCAAGACACAGCAGTTTTAGCATAATCAGACACCTTTTTACAATCACTATAGTTAGTTAAATCAGCTTTCTTATTCATATTATAACCATGTTTTAAAGCGTAGTTATAAAGGATAACCGCTAAATCTTGTCTAGTAATGGCATCATCAGGACCATATTTACCGTTATTGTAACCACTAATAATTTGGTTTTGATAGCAGTAAGTAATAGCATGACTATACCATAGACCGTCTTTAACGTCTTTAAAATTAGCTTGATATTTAACATTAGGGCTACCAGCTAAACGATACATAACGGTAGCGACCATACCACGATCCATTGTACCATTAGGAGAGAATTTAGATTCACTAGTACCTAACATAATACCTTTAGAATAAGCTTCTAAGATCACATTATAATACCAATCATCCGATTTCACGTCTTTAAATGGGTTTTTAATCGAAGTAGAAGGTTTTTGGTTATTTCCCTCATCAGGGTTTTTAAGAACTAAGCGTTCAAGACAAATTTCAACATTTTCTATAACAATACTTACCCTATCTATATATAAGTTATCATCATATATCGTTTCTCTTCTACCATTAGGAGCAAAAACAACTTTTTTTAGTGTATCTAAAGATTCTTGAGTATATTTATTAGACGCCACTGCTTCATAATATTTTTCTTCCAAAGCATCAAGGGTAAGAATATTGTAACGAGAGTTTCCATATGGACCAGTAATACTTAAATCAGATAAAAGGTCAACACTATCCAATAAAGCTGAATAATATTTTTCAGCTTCAGCTTGATTAATATCATCAACATCAAATTTATTTCTAACTTCTAAATAAGCTGGTTTAAATTTCGCAAAACTTCTATAAGAATAAGTATATTTTTTACTATTATGTTCTATATCATAAGTATCGTTAGCAATACTATCAAATTTATTAACTAAGGCTTTAAGTTCACTGTGATGATATTTTAAAATTAAACTACGTCTAATTTCGATAAATCTAAGGTTATAAGCTGATAAAGTTTCAAGCGTAATTTCATCTTGATTATCAGATAAATCCTTTTGCATTGCCACTAATTCATCGTTAATCGGATTCCATGTCGCTGATGTATATAAATCTTTATCATTGATAAGAGTAGTAAGGCTATCTAATAAAAGTTTAATTGTATCAGCTTTATTAATATCCGTATTAATTTCTAAGTTATTAATCGCTAAATGTAAGTTATCGGTAATTTCATCCATGTAAGCTTGGTCAGTTAAGATTTTAGTTCCTTTATATACTTGATCATATAAAGAAGTAGCTTGAGTTAAAGCTTCCATGAAATTATTCCAACTTTCAGTAGTGTATAAATCCTTATTAACAGTTTCAAATTTTTCTTTTGATTCTTCATAAACGGCTTTAAAACCATTTTTAGGATTAGTAGTTGCATCACCACCATAGAAGTTAGGGTCAGCGATATGCACAAATTCTAATTGGACATAAGCTTTTTGTACTGCTTTAAAAATATCGCCCATAACTTTCACATCATCCAAAGAAGATAAACCATTAGAATTAACGCCCTTAGCTAAACTATCGTTAACGCTATTAGCTTTATCCAATGCTTCTTTTAAAGGGGCGAAAGATTCAGGGGTGAACGCTTGTTCGTTATCTAAAATATAATTTAAAGTCATTGCTTGGTCAATACCATATTCAGCACAGCGGAATAAATATCTCGCATCGAAACCTGCGGACTCACCTGTATAAATATCTGTATATTCCACTCTATCAATTTCATACTTAATTTTTTCAAATTGATGTGGTAATAATCCAGGCTTTGACCACATATAAGTGCTATTATATGATACGAATTTGTTATCTAAACCTTTTAAAATACCATCAAAATCTGTATAGTAATAATTACCATCAATTAAAAAATCTTTAAAACGCTTATAAGTCATAAATTCTTGATCATATTCTAAAGCATTATATTTTTCTTCGAAATATTTCACCATGTTTTCAATGGTATCAAGTTGATAATCAACGGTTAAGTTTTTAACTTTATCAATTGATTCTTGCGTCCAAACTGGGGTATATTTTTGTAATTCATCAGACCAAATTTTACCCACTCTCATTTCATTAAGTGCTGTTTCCACATCTTTAAAAATTTCTTTAACTCGATTTTCTCGTAAGTCTTTCACATTCGTATAAGTAACCACAAAAGGCTTACCATTTTCATCTAACTCATCATAATAGATATCATAAGTAACAATTAAATATTCTTCCTCTTTACCCACTTCTTGAGTCCATTCAAGAAGTAACTCTTTCGCTTCATCACTGGCATAATCATAATTAGATAAATCATAATCAAAAGTTTTAAGTAAATCATATTTTGATTTATCTTCTAAACTTTCACTGTAGTAAAGAGAAACCGTTACTTTTTTATCAGCGAAACACTTCTTTTCCATACCCCATAATAAATCAGACAGTCTTACTTTTAATTGGTGTTTTAATCCTGCCCTTGTCGTAATTAAAGCATCCCCAATCCAGCGATTATCAGTTGATGTCACATCACCTTCTTCGCCTTGTCCTAAATAAAACCATTCGTTACAATCTGTAAGAAGATAATCTTGATCCGTTCTGGTGTCATATTCGTGATCATCACGACAATATGAATTATCTTCTAAATAACGACCACTTTTAATTAATTCATATACATGTACCTCTTTAGATGTAGAGGTTCTTTCTTGAAAGGTAAAATTCCAAAACTTTGGCATTCCATTTTCAAATAAATCTTCTTGTGTAAAGAAAGTATGTCTAGCTAATTTCAAATAAGTATCTTCACTTAAATATTTCGCTAATAAATCGATAATTTCATCTTCAGTAATATCCACCTTATTATAAGCTTCAACTAATTGATTATAAAAATCTTTAGCTCTAGCTTGATATTTAGGAGTTAATTTGTCGATATATAATTTACCATAATACTGAGAGGAAGAATTATACCTCAACTCTCCCTTAGCAATAGACGTTAATGATTTCAATTCAGAATATCCACAAGTTTGAATTTGAGAATCATACGAGTGTTGATTATACGGCTCTTCCCAATTAACTAACGTTTTAATTTCATCCCTCGTTAATTCACGGCTATAACAAGGATAGTAACCTTTATCTAACTCAATTAAAAAAGTTAATAAAACGCTACGGTCAATCTTTTCTTCACATGCCTTATCAATATCATATGAGAAAAGGGTTTGTCCTGCTTCTTTATTATTTAAGGTAAAAAAAGCCATATTATTATTATTTTTTAATTCATCGATATTATCAATATTTACAGGGAGTGGAAGATAATTATGTTTTTGGACGTATTCACATTGATATGTAATTATATTTGTGGTATTATTACTTGTATCATATGAATTGTCAGTGATATTATTCGGATCATATGAAGGATAAAGAGGAGCAATCTTTACACTTCTCTCAATTTCCTCCCAACTTTTCCCCACTGGTATGAGCGAGTATTTACCAGTTAAATAATCAGTGAAGAACTCATAAGTTGTCCCATTATATTCCACCGTAAATTTCTCCTCGTTTTTATCATAATAATCACGAGCCTTAAGCAAATCATCATATTTTTTATTATATCCACTAATCGAGTAAGAATAATGGTCAAAAGAAGCAT
>CAZQJH010000057.1:0-9707 GCA_964593515.1 uncultured Erysipelotrichaceae bacterium | reverse complement strand
AAAAGTATTTATCAGAGGAAGAAAACATCTAAACTAAAGACCAAATATGGTCTTTTTTTAGGTATTTGTTAAAAAAATTCTGACACTTTTCTGACACTTTTCTGACACTTTTCTGACACTTTTTGCTCCAAAATCAGTGAAAAAAAGGCACTTTGACACATTTTTGTCGTACTTTTTTAGCAATTTGTAAGAAAATGTAAAAAATTAAAAAGCTCGTTTTGTTCGATGAATACCGAATAATAACGAGCTTTAATATTTTTTTCGAATTTTGTGTTTTTCTATTTGTTTTTCATGTGTGGGAATAATAATACTTCACGAATTGTTGTTTGTCCAGTTAATAACATAACAAAACGGTCAATTCCTAATCCAACTCCACCTGTTGGTGGTAATCCATATTCTAATGCTTCTACATAGTCAACATCAACTTCACTTGCTTCATCATCACCTAAATCACGTAATGCTAATTGATCTTCAAAACGTTGTCTTTGGTCAATTGGGTCATTTAATTCAGAGAATGCATTTGCATATTCTTTACCACAGATAAATAATTCATAACGATCAGCAAAGCGAGGATCTTCAGCATTTTTCTTAGCTAAAGGTGAAATAGAAGTTGGGTGTCCATATAAATAAGTAGGTTGAATTAATGTTTCTTCAACATATTTTTCAAAGAATAAGTTAATAATGTGTCCTACTGAATTATGTTTCTTTTCAACTTCAATACCATGTTCAGCTGCAATTGCACAAGCTTCTTCATAACTCATATCTTGCCAGAAATCAATTCCTGTTTGTTCTTTAATTGCATCAACCATGTGTAAACGTCTAAATGGAGCTTTTAAGCTAATTTGTTGACCATCATATTCAATTTCAGTTGTTCCTAATACTTCATTCGCAACATAATCAAATAATCCTTCAATTAAATCCATCATTCCATTTAAATCTGAATAAGCAACATATGCTTCAACTGTTGTGAATTCTGGACTATGTGTAGCATCCATTCCTTCGTTACGGAATAAACGTCCAATTTCATATACTCCTTCTAATCCTCCAACGATTAAACGTTTTAAAGGTAATTCAGTTGCAATACGTAAATAGAAAGGCATATCTAAAGTATTGTGGTGAGTAATGAATGGACGAGCTGCAGCTCCTCCTAAAATACCCTGTAACACTGGTGTTTCAACTTCCATTAAACCTTGTCCATCAAAGTAACGTTGAATCGCACGAATAATTTGTGGACGCATTAAAGCAATACGTTTACTATCTTCGTTCATAATTAAGTCTAAGTAACGACGACGGTATCTTTCTTCTTTATCTGTTAATCCATGGAATTTTTCAGGTAATGGTCTTAATGCTTTAGTTAAGTGTGTATATACTTCACATTTTACTGATAATTCTCCATGGTTAGTTTTCATTAAAGTACCTTCAATCCCCACGATATCTCCAATATCAGATTTCTTAAATACTTCATATGCTTCTTCACCAATTACATCCTTACGTACATAGATTTGAATTTTTCCTTGTACATCTTGAATATGCATAAATCCAGCTTTACCTTGACGACGTTTAGTCATAATACGTCCAGCAATTTTAACTTTTAAGTTTAAAGCTTCGATTTCTTCTTTACTCATTTCTTCATAAGCTTGGTGTAAATCACCTGATTTGTGCGTTCTTTCATAAGCATGTCCAAATGGATCAATACCCATGTCAATTAATTCTTGCATCTTTTGACGACGAACTACTTCTTGTTCTGTTAATTTTTCCATATTCTTCTTCCTTTCTTTTCTACCACAAAATAAAAACGAGAACCTCGCTAGGGACGAAGTTCTCGTGGTACCACCCTAATTCATCAAATAAATTAATTATTTGACCTCAAATTCGTAACGTGAATATACGTCCTTTACGGATAGCTCCAAGTCTTTATTTCAAGTAACTTCCAATTATCCTCTCTCAGCTATTAGGACTCTCTGTAAATCTTTCATTACCCTACTCTCTTTTCATCGCTTTTTTATT
The DNA here is from genome assembly GCA_964593515.1 of uncultured Erysipelotrichaceae bacterium. Taxonomy (GTDB): domain Bacteria; phylum Bacillota_I; class Bacilli_A; order Erysipelotrichales; family Erysipelotrichaceae; genus JAXJYR01. Next base: position 7,700 of record CAZQJH010000057.1, on the reverse strand, counting down.
TTCGCATGTATTATAATAAACAATATTCAATATGTCAAATCTTTTTTGTTTATTAAGCATATAATTCTTGATATTTAGCTAGAATATCGCACATTTCTTCATAAGTATTAACTTTAGTTAAATGATCTTTTAAACGATTACTATTTTTTAATCCTTTAACATACCATGCAGCATGACCACGCATTTCTTTCATACCAGTCTTTTCACCTTTAAGTTCACATAGTGCTTGCGCATGACGTTTAGCTAAGTCAAATCTTTCATCTAAGCTAACTTCAACATTCATTTCACCATTTTCAAAGTATTGATGTAATTCTTTAATTAACCAAGGATTACCTAAGCATCCTCGACCAACCATTACTGCATCACAACCAGTTTCTTCCATCATCTTAATGGCATCATCAACACTTTTAATATCCCCATTTCCAATAACCGGAATATTTAAAGCTTCTTTCATTTGTTTAATATATGACCAATCAGCATGACCTTCATACATTTGTTTTTTAGTACGTCCATGTAAAGCAATCGCACTAACACCAACGGCTTCTAAACGTTTAGCTAGTTCAATGCAGTTAACATGATCTAAATCCCAACCAATACGCATTTTTACCGTAACTGGTTTCGATACTTCTTTAATAATCGCTTCAACCATTGCTACCGCATGATCAATATCTTTCATTAAAGCACTACCAGCATTACTTTTCACTATCTTCGTTACCGGACATCCCATATTAATATCAATAATATCACAATCAGTTTTTTGATCTAATATTTTAGCACTATAAACCATTGTATCAATATCATGACCAAATAATTGCATTGTTAAAGGATGTTCATATTCCTCAACACTAGTCATATTATAAGTTTTCTCATTACCATAATATAATGCTTTATCACTAACCATTTCAGTATAAATTAATCCAGCTCCAAATTCTTTACAAATCATACGAAAAGCTGGATTAGAAATACCAGCCATTGGTGCAATTACGATGGGATTATCAATCTCAATGTTTCGTATTTTCCACTTCTTTGCCATAAGTATCAATCAAACTTTCTAAATCTCTTAATTCTTGTTCATCAAATTGATAACGTTCATTACAGAAGTTACATGTAATTTCACATCCATGATCTTCTTCAATCATTGCTAAGCGATCTTCCTTCGCAATAGTCATTAATGCTCGTTTCATTGTTGCTTTACTACATCCACATTCAAAAGCAATATCTTGATTAGTTAAAATCTTAACATCATCAAATAATGACTTACATAGTGCTTCTAAATCAGTACAATCTTTCATTAAAGTTGAAATTGGTTTTAAATCTTTTAATAAGTTTTCAACACAAACAATATCTTCTTCAGTAGCATCAGGCATCATTTGAATAATTAATCCTCCAGCGGAAATAATTGAGTTATCATCATTTACTAATACTCCTAATGATACCGCTGATGGTGTTTGTTCTGATACAGTAAAGTAGTAAGCAAAATCTTCTGCAATTTCTCCACTTACTAATTCAACTGTACCACGCCAGTTTTCTTTCATATGTAAGTCTTTAGTTACTGATAAGTAACCATTTTTACCTACGGCACTTCCAACTGCTAGTTTACCAGTATCGTTATATTGAAGCATAATATGTGGATCACTACAAAATCCTCTAACACATCCATTAGCATAAGCATCAACTACGATACTTCCAATTGGACCTCCTCCATTAATATTAATCGTTAATAATTCTTTATCACTTTTCAACATGCTTCCCATCATACTTGCTACACTTAAAGTTCTACCTAAAGCAGCAGCACTAGTAGGCCACATATCAAATCTTTGTCTTGCTTCTTCAACTAAATTAGTAGTTGAACATAAATAAATACGCACATGTTCATTGCAAGCTAATGCTTTAATTAATTGATCTTTCATTGCATATCACCTCACGCTATAGTATAACATAAATCATAGCAATTATATAGCAAAAAAATCCAACCTAAGGTTGGATTTTTATTAATCATCATTTGATTTAGTTAATTCAGCTAAAACATCACTCATATCAACTTCCGATTTTGTTGTTTCAACTTCATCATTAGTTGTTTCTTCGATTGTTTCTGCTTCCGTATTAACATCATTTTCTTCAGTTGTTTCTTTTTCAACTACTGTTTCATCAGGATTAGTAAGTGTTCCATATTCAACTAAGTTATTGATTTGTTCACTAGTAATTGTTTCTTCTTCAATTAAAGTTTCCGCAATTAATTTTAATAAATCCATATTTTCGCTAATAATACGTTTCGCATCTTCATAACATTCATTAATAATTGCTCTAATTTCTTTATCGATTTCAAAAGCAATTTCACCTGAATAGTTACTTCCACTTGAGTAGTCACGTCCTAAGAAGACATTTCCACTTCCATCATCATATTGAATTGGTCCAAGTTTAGACATCCCCCAAGATCTAACCATTGCTTTAGCAGTTTTAGTTGCTTTTTGAATATCATTACTTGCTCCTGCAGACACTTCTTCAAAGACTAATTCTTCCGCAACACGACCACCCATTAATCCAGTGATTTGTCCTAAGAAATCTTTCTTAGTTGGGAATAATTTTTCTTCTTTAGGAGTCATCAAGTTATATCCACCTGCTTCTCCACGTGGAATAATTGTAACTTTTTCAACTTTATCCGCATTTTCTAAGCGAATACCAATTACTGCATGTCCTGCTTCATGGTATGCTACTAAACGTTTTTCTTTTTCAGAATAACGTTTAGATTTCTTAGCTGGTCCCATCATAACACGGTCAATTGCTTCATCTAAATCTTCCATCGTAATAAGTTTACGATTATCACGAACAGCTAAAATAGCTCCTTCATTTAAAACATTTTCTAAATCAGCTCCACTAAATCCAGGTGTACGTTTAGCTAAGTTTTCTAATGAAATATCTTTTGATAAACGTTTATTACGTGCATGAACTTTTAAGATTTCATGACGTCCTTTTTTATCTGGTAAGTTTACAGTAATTTGACGATCAAAACGTCCACTTCTTAATAAAGCTGGGTCTAAAACATCTGGACGGTTAGTAGCAGCGATAATAACAATTCCTTTATTATCTCCCATCCCATCCATTTCAACTAATAATTGGTTAAGGGTTTGTTCACGTTCATCATTTCCTCCACCCATACCAGCTCCACGTTGACGTCCAACGGCATCAATTTCATCAATGAAAATAATACATGGTGCATGTTTACTAGCTGTCTTAAACATATCACGAACACGACTTGCTCCTGTCCCAACAAACATTTCAACAAAGTCTGAACCACTAATTGAGAAGAATGGTACATTAGCTTCACCTGCTACAGCCTTAGCTAATAATGTTTTACCTGTCCCTGGAGGACCTTGCATTAAGACCCCTTTAGGAATACGTGCTCCCATTTCCGTAAATCGTTTAGGATTTTTTAAATAATCAATTAATTCTCTAACTTCTTCTTTTTCTTCATCACATCCAGCCACATCTTTAAAACGAACTTTACAATTAGTTTCCATTTGTGCTCTAGATTTCGCAAATTCAAAGGCTTTATTGTTACCATTACTTGCATTCATCTTACTTAATAAGAATACTGCTCCTAATAAACATAAGACGATTGGTAACATTGATACTAATAATTCAACCCAAATATTAGATTGATTCGCATCAATTACTTCAAGTTCAACCCCTTTTTGCACACATAAATTGTCTAACCATTCAACTGTAGCATCAGTATTAGGTAAAGTAACTTTCATTAGTTTTTCTTTACCATTTTCCTTATATACTCCATTGAAGGTCACAATGTTTGATCCAACACTAATTTCAGCTTGTTCAATTTGCATTGTATTAGCTTCTTTAACGAATTTATCAAAACTAAATGTTTCTACATTACCACCATTAAAAGTTAATAAGCTAATCAAAATAACTAGAATCAACAGTGCCGGAACAATTTGGACTGCTTTTTTCTTCATTTTGTTCCTCCTATCTTCTATTCATAAACTTCTCTTTTTAAAATACCAATGTAAGGTAAATTACGATATTTTTGATTATAATCTAATCCATAACCGATAACAAATTCATCAGGAATTGTAAATCCAACATAATCTCCTTCGATTTCCACAACACGACGTTCTTTTTTATCTAATAATGAAACAACTTTAACTTCTTTAGCTCCTTTGTTTTTTAAAGTACGAATTACTTCAGTTAAAGTACGTCCTGTATCAATGATATCTTCAACTAATAATACTGATAATCCTTGGATTGGACAATCTAAGTCTTTATTAATTTTAATATCACCTAATGATTTAGTACCTGAATAACTTGATACATCCATAAAATCAATTTCAATATCCAAATCAATATATTTGATAAGTTCAGCCATAAAAGGAATACTACCTCTTAATAATCCTACTAAATAAGGTACTTCTCCTTTAGCTTTATAATCTTCAGTAATTTGTCTTCCTAACTCTTTACATTTTTCTCTAATTTCATCTTGTGAAATCAATACTTTATCAACTACTTCATGCATTTCAAACATCCTCCTAGTTATAAAATCCTTTTATTATTTTACCACAAATATGGTCGGATTGTTAGAGAAATGTGCTATTTCACAACCAATTCCCACAACAAACACAATTTTCCCCTCGTTATTAACCATTACTGGCCAACTTTTTCTTAAAAATTTAGGTATTTTTCGATCAATAAAGAATCGATTTAATTTTTTATGTCCATATCGTAAATTAATTACATCGTCTTTTAAAGCATTTCTAATTACAATTGGAAAATCTTTTTCACCCAAAGTAACTCCTTCAATCACTTTACCTTGGAAAGCTAATTTAAATTGATCACAACTAAATTCTTTAACCTCATTAAACCTATAGCTATAGGATATGTCGTTTCTACAATAAATATACAATTTCCCATAAGCTAATTCCATTGCATATGCTTCATTTAAATCACGTTCAAAACTAACTTTATGACATAAACTTTCAATCATTTCAATTTCTTTATGAGATAAATAATATCCTAGATATCTAAAGATAAGATTAGCTAAAATAGCTAATCTTATCTTTATCTCAAATTGAAGCAATGCTTCAATTTGATAATCCCAGTCAAGCAAAAAAGCATCTACTTCTTTAAGTTCTTGCTTTAAAGCTTCATTTTTTATATCAATTTCTTTAGCTAACTTAACTTTATCATCATAAGTCATTAATTCAATAACTTCATGTCGTATTTGATTACGAGTATAATCATCACTTAAGTTACTTTCATCAATTCCATATGGTATTTGATACTTAAGACAATAAGCTTCTAATGCTTTCTTTTCATATCCTAATAATGGTCTTTTAATCAAACAATCATTAAGCATAATTTCCTTACGCATCCCATAATAACTTACGCTACTTTTACGTTTTATTTGCATATAATAAGTTTCTAAATGATCATCTAATTGATGAGCTAATAAAACACAATCTCCTTGATACTTATTTAAAACCTCCCGATATAATTGATATCTTTCCTTGCGTGCAAAAGCTTGAAAGTTTCCTACTACTGTTTTAGTTTGATGTCTAACGATACATGGTATGTTTCTTGCTTCACAATATGCAACCACAATCTCTTCATCTCGTTTAGCACTATCTCTTTTTAAATAGTTCATATGAGCAACCACAATTTTTAAACCTTGTTTATATGCCATATCCAACAAAGCCATTGAATCAGGTCCTCCACTAACCCCTAATACATATGTTTTTTCTTTATCTAAATTTTTCATGAAAATATTATAACACAACTTCATTATAACTTAGTCCTAACTTTATGATTTTATGCTATACTAGTATTAAAGAAAGGAATTGATCGTTATGATTTATGTAATATCAGATCTTCATGGCCAATATGGCAAATATAAGAAAGTTTTAAATCATCTTAAACTTCAAGATGATGACACATTATACATCCTTGGTGATGTTATTGATGGAGGTGAACATTCACTAGAAATCCTTCAAGATATGGCTAATCATCCTAATATTTATCCAATTATGGGTGATCATGAATTAATGGCTATTAATGTTTTAAAAGATTTATATAATGAAGAAAGCAGTCATGAAAACTTACCTACATTAGTTGATAAATGGGTTAAAAACGGTGGTCAAACTACCCTTGATGCTTTCCGTCAATTAGACAAGGATGAAGCCTTAGACTTATTAGATTACCTTCAAGATTTTGCGAAATATGAAACAATTGATGTGAATGATAAAAGTTATATTTTAGTTCATGCTTCATTAAATAATTTTGCTGAACATAAAGATTTAGAAGAATATTCATATGAAGATTTATGTTGTGGTCAAATGGATTATGAAAAACGTTATTTTAGTGATAATTCAATTTATATTATTAGTGGTCATCTTCCAACCCAACAAATCCATCAAAAGCCTAGTGTCTTTATTAAAAATCACCATATTGTTATTGATTGTGGTGCCCATCTTGATGGTGGAAGACTTGCTTGTTTATGTCTTGATACAATGAAAGTAATTTATGCTTAATAATTAAAAAGCTCTGATTTTAACTCAGAGCTTTAATATTATTTATGCTTTTTTCTTAATAAAGATAATCCCTAAACCAACAATTACTACGACAACAACTCCTGTTACCACAAATGGTATATTATTATTTTTATTATCACTTGTGGATACATCTAATTGTTCATTAACAATATCAATTGCAGTTAAATTAAACTTATCATTATTTAATAATTCAGCTAAATTATAATCATGTTCAACTTCTTTAGCATTTGGATTACTACTAATTAGTTCTAACTTTGAACTAGTTAATAAAAGAGTATTACCATTATCTTCAACCCATAATCCAGCATCATCTTTATTATTAGCTCCATATGTTAATATTTCTTCAACATATGTTTTAGACAATGAACCTTCATATTCACCATTTCCATTATCATAAATAGTATAAACATAACTTAATTCACCATTAGCATAAACTGGATACATAAAGGTTGGTAGTGAAGTTAATTCATTAACCTTATAAGCATAAATTCCTTTACTTAAAGTAACATCTTCTAGCTTTATTAAAGCACTACCTTTTTCAGCTTTCCATAAGTCTTCAAAATTTTCACTAGCATAAGCATCAGCTTTCGCATCACTATAACTTAAGTAATACTTAGCGGAATTATCACTTGCTTTTAAACTAGTAAAGCCTAACATTACCATTAAGACCATCATTACCATCATCATTTTTTTCATACAAACACCTCCTTGAACAGTTTATTGTTAACTTTTTTTAACATAATTACCGTATCTGTATAGTGTAAATGTTTCTCCATGATCTCTAACTATTTTAACACTGCTACTCCAAGTAGAATAATTATTCCATGGATTCCAAACATGTGTCTTATCACCATCAACTCCATGAATTAACATTGCATGTTTTCCACCACTTTCTAAATTGTATCCGCCATAAACCAAATTCCACTTTTCAATAATGCTTAAAATAGCTGAAACAGGAGGGACTCCATAAAACATAGTAAATCTAATATTATATTTATTACAATATTCCGTAATCATACTAGGTGAACAAGCATCCGTAGTAGATTTACCATAATAGCCCATTATTGTTTTTGCTCTCATACTTGATACAGAAGAGATTTCTCTAATAGCAGCTGCTGTAACATATGCCGCACACCAACT
>CAZQJH010000056.1:0-9761 GCA_964593515.1 uncultured Erysipelotrichaceae bacterium | reverse complement strand
GTTCTATTTCTTTTCTTCTTTATATGTAGGTACCATGTCTTTCACAATAGTTCTAATATCACTATGTTCATCATGACATGCTAAATTTAGATGATCTAATTTTTTAAAGAAAACTTCTTCATCTAATTCAATTGGTTTAGCTATATGAATAAGTTGATTACTTGTTTTTTGTAATCCTTCTTCTTTCATTAATTTTTCTTCATATAGTTTTTCTCCTGGTCTTAATCCAGTAAACTTAATTTGAATATCAATATCTGGTTTTAATCCTGATAAACGAATTAAGTTTCTAGCCATATCTACAATCTTAACTGGTTCTCCCATATCTAAGATAAAGATTTCTCCTCCATTAGCATAAGCTCCCGCTTGTAAGACTAATGATACAGCTTCAGGAATAGTCATAAAGTATCTAATAATATCAGGATGAGTAACAGTTACTGGTCCACCTTGAGCTATTTGTTGTTTAAATAATGGAATAACTGAACCATTAGATCCTAATACATTTCCAAATCTTACAGCCACAAATTCGGTTCTTGAGCGTTTATTATATGATTGAACAATCATTTCACATAATCGTTTACTAGCTCCCATAATATTTGTTGGATTTACAGCTTTATCTGTTGATATTAAAATCATTCGTTCTACTTTATAACGATCACATGCTTTCACAACATGATATGTACCAAAAACATTATTTTTAATAGCTTCATGTGGTGAATCTTCCATTAATGGTACATGTTTATGCGCTGCTGCATGATATACAATATTAGGTCTAAAGCGATTAAATAACTCATTAATCTTACTTTCATCACGAACTGAAGCAATCATAACTTCTAAATCTAATGTAGGATATTTACGTCTTAATTCTTGTTGAATATCATAAGCATTATTCTCATATATATCAACAATAATTAAAGTCTTTGGTAATTGTTTCGCAATCTGACGACATAATTCACTACCAATAGAACCTCCTCCACCAGTAACCATAACTACTTTATCACGTACATAAGAAGCAATTTCTTTATCATTAATCACAATCGGTTTACGTCCTAATAAGTCTTCAATTTCAACTTGTTTAAATTGAGACATCATTTTCTCACCATTAATAAATTGATACATACCAGGTAGTTTTAAAACTTTACAGTTAGTTTCATTAGCAATTTGAATAATTGCTGTTTTACTTTGTTCATCAATACTAGGTAAAGCAATATATATTTCATCAACTTGATATTTTTCTGCCATAGCTACAATATCATGACGATTACCCACAACTGGAACATTTTGTAAATAACGATTTTTCTTATTAGGATCATCATCAATAAAGCAAACTACTTTTTTAGCTAATTTAGGAGTATTTAAAATTTCTCTAAATAATTTATCCCCCGCACTTCCAGCTCCTACAATCATTACTTTTTTATAGTTATTTTTTTGATCAATAACAAAATATTTACGCAGTAATCTAACTCCACGATAGAAAAATCTAGAAATAAAGATTAAACAGAATAACATTAAAAAGTAAATAATTTGTACTTTAAAAAAATCACTGATATGGAAAAATAAAGCTACACTTCCATGTGCTAATGAACTTAAAAAGACCGCTACAAATACTCTAATCAACTCATTTACCGATGCATATTCCCATAAACTTCGATATAAATGAAATAAACAAAACACAACAAATGATATTAAATAAGTAACTAAAATAAGCAATCCAAATGGATATGAACTAAATTGTAAATCATTAATATAAAAAGCTATAAATGATGCACACATTATACTTATTAAATCCGCTACAATTAAAACAAGTTGTCGTAACATTAAATCGTTATGTTTTTTCATTCTATCCCCCCCTAACTAAATATTCTTTTTAAAATATTTCTCTTTTTGTATTTCCGCTTAACTAAAGCTTTATTGTTTAAGATATTAGTTGGATTACGATACATCATATCTTCGATATATTTACTATCAAATCCCATCTTATTTAATGCTTCATAACATTCTAATAAACATAAACCTCGACTTCCACTAATTCGATGCACATCACTAGCAATAACATCAACTAGTTGTTCATCTAATAATTTCATCGCATTTTCATAATCAGAATCATTTAATCGATTTAAAATACTAGTCGAATTAACTTGAAGTATACATCCTTTTTCTTTTAGATATCTAACATATTCAACATCTAAATCACCTTTAAAATAACGTTCAATATGAGCTATAAGAGGTATTTCCCCTTTATTTAAGAATACATTTAAATAATCATCCATCAATTCAATGAAATCATTACCATCTTTCATAACTTCACCTTCTATCAAGACATATTTACCATTATTTAATGTATAATATTTACTTTGTTCATTTAAGGCTGAAGTTATTTTAACCTCACTTCCTAAACATATCGTAATATCACTTAAAGTTCGTAATTCCTTATGTCGTTGTTTCATCAACATTAATTGTTCTTCACTACTTTCACCTATTGTAATATGTGGGGTTAAACAAATAGCTGAAATACCTTGTTCTTTGGCTTGTTTAAGAACAGTTAGCATATCTTCTTTACTTTGAATCCCATCATCAATACCCCAAGCTAAATGAGTATGAATATCTACAAGCTTCATTAAATCACCTCTTTTTGTGTTACAACTTGATTAGCTAAAGCTAAAATAGATTCACGATGTGATACAACAAACATTGTATAATCATTTAAACCATTTAAGTTAGTTAATAATTTTTGTTCTAATTCATTATTTAATGAAGCACTAGCTTCATCTAAAATAAGAATCTTACAATTGCTATATAAAGCTCTAGCAATTGCTAAACGTTGCATTTGTCCACCTGATATTCCACTACCTTTTTCTTTTAGTAACGTATCATATTTATCAGCTAATTTCTCAATAAAATCATCAATACAAGCCATTTCACAAGCCCATTTAACTCTTTCATCATCAATATCATCACTTTTAACTCCAAAAGCAACAACTTCTCTTATTGTACCACTCATTAAACCATAGTCTTGTGGCACATAAGCAAATAAACCTTCCGCAACATCTTTAATATCATAATTACCATGTTTAGTTTTTAAATAAATACGACCACTATTTAATGGATATATATTCAATAACAATTTCATTAAAGTTGATTTACCAACTCCACTATAACCTACTAAAGCAACCATATTTCCCTTTTTAACTTCTAAGTTAAAATGATCAATAACTAACTTTTGATCATAGGCAAAACAAACATCTTCAAATATAATACTTTCGATATCTTCATACTTAACTTTAATTCCAGCATTAATTTTTTTATCACTAATCAATTCTTTAATTCTAGTTACACTATAAGAGTATACCACTAATTGTGGAATACTTAAACCCAAAGATACAAATGGAGATTGAATTTGCCCAATAAGTTGAACCATTGCACTAATTCCTCCAATAGTCATATTATTGTTCATAACACTATATACACTATATAAAAAACCAATTACATAAGCAGCTTGAATTGCTAAATTAAGACCAGTATCAAAAATATTCACGATATTTATTTTCTTCATTGTAATCTTAACTAAATGATCCATTTTATCTTGTTGGATATCAATTATTGCTTCTTCACAGTTAAAACTATGAATAACTAATAAAGACTCTAAACACTCTTGAACATAATTCTTAACTTCGTCATCTTCTTTCATAGCAGCTTCTTGATACCTTTTTAAAATACTTTTAAGGAAGAAAGCCACAACAACCAAACAAGAACCCCCAATAACTAAAATAACTGCTAGAAAAGGCTCTATCGCAAAAATAACTAAGAAAACAGCTATTATCCGAACAATCATAGCAATCATATTAGGAATTTGTTTACTAATCCCATTCGCAACTTTCATAATATCATTAGCATAACGATTCATAAGTTCACCACTATGATATTTACTAATCGTACGATAATCTTCATTCACAATTGAACTAAATAAAGTATCTTTTAACCTAGCTTCAATCATTACTTCATTTTTATTTTCGATATAATAACATAAAGCTTTAATAATCATATTAGTTAAAACTAATAAAATCAAAACAATCGCTTGAATAACAAACTTATCATGATTAGCTAAAGCTATGTCAATCGTATTCATCATACATAAAGCAAAAGCAACACTAATAACCACTTGAACTAACTTAAAAAAGATAGTAAAAACGATTGACTTCATACAATTACTTTTCTTAATAACCCAAAATATCGTATTCATCGTAAACCACCTACTATCTTTCCTTTAATTTTCTTAAATAAATAACGAATCGGAAAACTATAATTCCATATTCTTACATATAGTTTATATCCTAATCCATTTAAATTTATTTTCTTATTACCACGATAACACTCTACTACACATCCAATAATTTTAGAATCATCATCAATATCATATTCATGATATAAACAATTATCTCCACGAATAATATATCCTTTATCTAATACTTTAATAATTCGATGAAGAATATAGATATCATTTCTTTTATATAAAACAATATCATATTTATGATAGGTATCTTGTTTTTTTATTACAACATTATCTTGTCGATCCCTTAACATCGGATACATACTATAACCACATGTTGTACTTATAAAGAAACCTTCTTCGTCAATAACTTGTTCTATACTATTCATAAATCCCCTTAAAAAAAGCATTATAACTACTTAAAACTGCTTCATCACTAATATCACAAGTTAATTCATATATTGGACAAACTTTAAGTAAAGTATCTAATAAACCCATTGTTAATAAGGTTCCTTCTTCACTTTCATAAGGTACATACATTTGGGTATAAATAGGAATCATCGCTTCTTTCGAATCTAACTTTCGTACTGTATTTGTTTTTCCTTGTTTTATAATACAAATACCTTTTAATTTAGCACTTGTATTTTTATAATAACCTTCTTTACCACTATAAGGAACACTATGTGCAACAACACCATCTTCATTAATTTCTAAAATAGGTTTATCTCCATTCACAATATCAACATCATCTTTAAAATATCGTTTCCATAAACGAATGTGTGTTGTTTTTCCCGTTCCACTTGGCGCTGTAAATAATAAACCTTGTCCTTGATAAGTAATACAAGCACCATGAAATACAAGTTTATTATAGTAAGGTAATTTACGAGCTATATTTTCGAAAATAGATAAACTCTCACAATATTCACGTGAAAAACATCCTTCGATATTCATTCGTTCATAATAACCTTCATCAGCTTTCACAACTAAATCGATATCTTTTTTATCTGTTAAAAACTTTTCACAAAATTTAGCCATATAATCAAATTCACTATGAATTTCAATTACTAACTTAGCAAATTCCACTACAATAACATTCATCATGCCACCCCCTATCTATATACTATATACTTATAAACGAAGGCCTTAGCCTTCGTTTCCTTTATCTTTTTCTAATTTTTCAATCTTTTTATTTATCTCATCAAGTTTAGCTTCTAACTCATCTTTTTTCGCTTTATAATCTTTTTCCATTTCAGCTTTACCTTTTTTAACTTCTAAATAATCATTATAAGCTGTTTCAAAAGTTGTGATCGTTAATTCATTATCTTTTTCATAACTTTCTTGTGTTTGAATAACTGATTCTAATACTTGACGAGAATAAGTTTCATCATTGTGTTCAAATCCTAAAACTAAAGCAAAATTCCCTTTGTCATTAACACTATCGATTAATTTAAAACGAGGTGATTCTCCATATACTCCAACACATCCTACATGCCAAAGACCTGTATCACTATCATCGTTATATAGATTAATATCTGTTTCTCCATGATGTACAACAATTTCAAATCCTTCTTCTTTAAGCATTTGATCATATTTTTCATCATAGCAATCATCTTCAAAGTAAACCGTTTTAGTTTCTAATTCATTTAGTTTAAGTAATTCTACATTACGTTTAAATTCTTTTTCGTTTTTAAATTCAACCGCAATTCCCCATCCTTTACCCATCAAAGTATTAAATTGGGTCATAGTAATAAAATCACCATTATCAGGGAATTTATCTTCACTTAAAACTAAAACTCCGACATATTCAGCATCATTCATAATATCAGCTATTTCATTATAGCTAGTACTAATCATTGAACTAAATACAATCATATTATGAGCAATACCATTAATCTTAACATCATATTCCTCATCTAATCGTTTAATATCATATTCTAAATCTTCACGTTGTAAAATAAGCGAACGACTTTTTTCATTATTAGTATCAATTGATTTATTTTTATTTAATGAAAATAGTAATAATACCGCAACCAATACTAATAAAATAACCAATAAGATTCTCTTATCCTTCAAATCAAACACCATCCTATTCTACAATAAATCCAGCATCCATCATTTGTTTAATAATATCATCAACATCTTTTTCAATAACATCTTTTGAAGCATCATATTTTGATAACATTTCATCAACAATTTCTTCTTTAGTTAAACCTTTTGTCACTCCTTGCCAAATATCAGCAGCACTACGATTTAACTTAACCATTCCATGAAATGTTTTACTTGCTTCTCCAGTTGCTACAGCCATAAATTGACCAGCAACTTCTCTTAATACAAAACCTTCTTTTATTCTCATACAATTCTCCTATAGCAATGGTCCATAACCAGTTTCTGGATCATCTTCAATAACATCTAAACTTGGATCAGATGATGTATCGCCACCAGTAGATTCACCACCATTAGTATTACCAGAATTATCATTTGAACTTCCGTTACCATCAGAACTTGAAGTATTATCATCTTTCTTAGCTGGTTCATCCTTTTTAGTGTCATCTTTTTTGTTATCTTCTTTTTTGTTATTGTCTTTCTTATCTTCTTTTTTATTGTTGTCTTTCTTATCTTCTTTTTTATCTCCATTGATTAGTTCATCAAAACTAATACTATTTTCATCATCTTTGTTATCTTCTTTAACTTGTAAGTTATCATCTTCCGGTAAATCAACAACATCTTCTAATTGGTTATCTTCATTTTCTTCCTGTTTATCACTCAATACAGGATCTTCATTTTTTACCGCAACATTCCATTCCTTACCAAAAGCAACGCCTAAAACAATAGCTACAACAACACAAAGTAAGACAATTATTCCAATCTTCTTCTTATCCATATTCTAAAATCCCCAATTACATTAAAGGTCCCCAGTTTCCATCTCCATCAGGATCTCCAGATACAGTTAATGTATTAACAAATTCTAATTCATAAATTTCCATTTCAGCTTTAATATATTCCATAAAAACATCCTCCTAATTATTAATCATTTATTACATTATAACATAAAAAAAAGAATACTTACAACTAAGTTTAATTAGTTGTAAGTATTCAAATCTTAATCTATGTTATTAAACGAAGAAATCTCCCCAACCAATAGAATCTCCATCTCCTGTTCCTCCATTTGATAGAGCCATAAATACTTCTTGTTCAATAATCATAACATCAATAATCGGTGTTTCGTATTTCATGTATTTTTCTCCTTTCAACCATTATTTTTCACTAGTTGGAGCACTAGCAGCTAAATCAGCAATTTTATAGAATCCTGTTTGACCATATACTGTAGTTCCATCAACTACCCAGTAAGGAGTTACTTCAATAGTATAAGCTTTTACTTCATCAGTATCTGCAACATTAATTATGTTAGCTGTGAAGAAGAATTGAGATTCTTTGTTGAAAATTGCACTAGCATTTGAATAAATAGTATCACCACTTGTTTTTTCAGCAATAACTTCAAATACAGTTGTAGTTTCTAATTCTTTAGTTTTTGTATTACCTGGAGTACCATCTGATACAGTAACTTTGAATCCAACTTTATCAGGGTTTGTTGAGGCAACACTTGAAACAAATCTAATACTGTAAGTACCATTATCTTCTTTTTTAGCTTGAGCTTTAATTCCTAATACATCTTTTGATACGTATTTATTACCTGCATCAGTTTTACTTTCTAATACATATTTATTAGTATCAACTACTGTTCCATCAGCAACAGTTACAGAAGTAATATCACTAGTTTCTACTTTTTCGATTTCGTATCCTAATACTTCCATTTCTTTAATACTTACAGAAGTAGCAGCTGGAGCATTAGCATTTACTTCTTTAACATAAATTCTTACATAACGAGCAGTTTGAGCTGCATCTAATTCAACTGTTTCACTACGGTTAGAATCATCACCATTATTTGTAATACATTCTTTAACTGTAGTCCAGCTAACTCCATTATCACTAACTTGAATGTCATATTTAGTAGCACATGCTTTTGCATCATAAGTTAATTTAATAGTATCATAAGAATATTTAGTTTCTCCTAAATCAACTCCTAACCAAGCATCACCTAAATCAGCTCCATTAACTTTTTGTTCACGAATAGCTTGTCCACACCATCTAGTTCCAGCATTTCCATCAAAAGCATATGCTGCCACGTTTCCATAACCATCAGTTCCACTAGTAATAGCTGTTTTGTTTAAAGCAATATTTTTACTGTTGAAAGCTTTAAATTCAACACCAGAACCATGATTATTATTGTAAGAGTTAATTGTTGATTTTACTTCAATTAAGACTTTACGTGCATTGATTTCTTCATTTAAGTTAATATAGTTATAGAATAAGTTATTTACCTCATCATTATGCCATTCCATCTTAGCATCAGTATCAGTTTCAACACCTTTAATAGTAGCTTTAGTCCATTTTTCTGTATCAATAGTTCCAGCATCATTTAATGGTTTTGTTTCTTCAGCATCATCTGTAGTATAATAGAAATTAAAGTTTTCTACAATACCATTAGCTCCATATTGTAAACCTTTGAATCCACGGTTAATCCATAAGAATGCATCTAATGTTTTAGCTTCTTTCATGTCAATTACAACATAGTATGGAGGTTCACTTTTATCAGTTTGTCCATCATTATTGTTCCATGATGTATGCCACCAAGTAGTTAAGTTTCCATCTAATAAGTAATTAGGATCTCCTTCATTAGGATTCTTGTGTTGATATTCAGTAACATTATCACTGTTATATGAATAAGCTTTCCAACCAGTACGGTCTAATTCACCTTCTCTTGTTGCAGGAGCATATGCTTCATCAGTAGTATATAAAGCAAAGTCATTACATGTTAAGTAAATAGCAACATCTGGAGTATTTTTAGAGTTATAAGTACTTAATACTTTAACAACCATTTGTTTTGCTTGATATTCTTGACCGAAATCAACAGTATTCTTAGTACCATTAGCTAATTCATTGTATCCTTCATCGTTAGTTGAAGCAATTTTTTCCCATCCTTCATCTAAAGTATATGAACCATCAACAACTGATCCACCTAAAGTTGTTTCACCGTTATTGATATAAATTTCATATTCACAAATACCATCACCGTTACTTCTGTTTGTAACAGTCATTGAAGAGAATGAAATAGTATCATTAAAATCAATTGTAATATAACATGGCATTGTTACCATTTGCCATGAACCATCATTTGAATGATATAAAGTTGACTCACTTTCATCAAACATACCTGGTTTTACACTTAGGTCAGTTCCACCACTAGCAGAGAAGCTTCCACTGTCTCGATCTGCACCATCACTTTGAACTACATCCCCAGTCCAGTTAGTACGATCTAATTTGTAAGTAGTTGTTTCAGCTTTAGCAGGAATAACAGTAAAACATCCGCAAGCTAATACAAAAGCTAACAAACTTTTTAATAATTTTTTCATAATTATTCACTCCTATTCTTTAATAT
>CAZQJH010000055.1:0-9825 GCA_964593515.1 uncultured Erysipelotrichaceae bacterium | reverse complement strand
ATTTATATTAAAAAAGGTTGTATTGAGTAATTGAACTCAATACAACCTTTTTATATATATTCTTTTAAGTTTAAACGATTGTTTGAAATATTCATAACAATCCCAAAAGCAATAAAATAAGATAATAATGAACTACCACCATAAGATATCATCGGTAAAGTAATTCCGGTAATTGGTAATAAACCAATAATCATCCCAATGTTTTGTACTTGTTGGTAAAGTAAAATAGCAATTACCCCTAAGACGACAAATTTATCAAAGATAGATTTTGTCTTATTAGCAATATGACATAAATAAAAGTTTAAAGCTAAACATAATAAGACAAGAAAACAAGCTCCAATAAAACCGAAACTTTGACCAAACATAGCAAAGATAAAATCGGTTTGGGCTTCCGGAATCGAAACAACAAATTGTTGCATTCCATGTCCACTTAAACCTGCACTACCTAAAGATAATAAAGCGGTATATAGTTGCATTCCAGTATTAGAAGTATCACTTTCAGGATTTAACCATGAAGTAATTCGTTTAAGTTTATAACCACCTTCACCACCAATTAAATCATTAAGTAAATCGAAGTGATAAATATAAAGATAACTAAATCCTAAGATTGCAATAATTCCAACAATTAAAACTACCAACATCCATTCACGACGAATTCCACTACATACCAACATAATAAATAAACAAAAAGCAATAATTAAAACAACTCCGGTATCCGGTTGCATTAAAATAAATAACATCGGTAAAAAAGCCCATTTTAAAACATTTAAAAATAAACGAATATCATTTTCAAAAGTACTTTCGGGATTTTGATCAAAATGAATTTCAATTTCATTAGCTGATAAAACAATTAAACATATTTTCATAAATTCACTAGGTTGAAATGAACCAAGACCCGGTATTTGAAACCAAGAAGTAGCTCCATTAATAGTTGAAATAAAAGGTAAATCACTACCAGTTAAACTATGAAATAATTTATCTAAAAATAATAAAGCTAAACAAGCTAATAAAAAGAAATATAAGATTTTAATCAAAAAGATTAAGTGATCATTACCAAGATAAGTGATAATGGCAAAAGCACTAAAACCAATTGCATACCACAATAATTGTTTAGTAAGATAATCCATTCCGCGAGATTCACCAATAACCCCAAATGTTGAATATATAGCCGTTAAACTAGTTAGCATAATTAAGATTAAGAAACCAATTAAAATTATATCGAATTTTTTATTACCTTTGGTTTTTATAAAACCAAATCCCAAAGTAAATCACCTCGTTTCTTCTCAATAATTATAACATGAAATCATTAGTATCGGATAATGTTTATCTTAAAATTAGCTTAAAATTGATAACATAATTTGATATAATAAATTAGTTAGGAAGGTGCATGATATGGCTAAAGAAAAGAAATATTCGCCCATGATGGCTCAATATATAGAAATGAAAAAACAACATCCTGATGAGATTGTTTTTTATCGTTTAGGAGATTTTTATGAAATGTTTTTTGAGGATGCGAAGATTGCCTCAAGTGAATTAGATTTAGTCTTAACCGCTAAAAGTGCTGGAGTGGAAGAAAAAGTACCAATGTGTGGGATTCCATATCATGCAGCACAAAGTTATATTACAAGATTAATTCAAAAAGGATATAAAGTAGCAATTGTTGAACAAGTTGAAAATCCAGCTACTGCTAAAGGGATTGTGAAACGTGATTTATTAAAAGTAGTAACCCCTGGGACAATTATGGATGAAGTAGTTGATGAAAAATCAAGTACATATATAGCTGGATTACATGATTACCAATATGGATTAGCTGTTGTTTTATGTGAAATGACTACCGGAGAATTACAAGCTCAATTGATTGATAAAAATATTATGTCATTACAAAAAGTATTACTAGGTAATCAAGTAGTAGAAATTGTAGTCAATAATAGTTTTGATAAAAAGATGATTCAAACAATTCAAGAAATGGGAAGAATTGTTGTTTCATATGAAAATAATAAACAATTAAAAGAAGAATATAAACATTTATTAAATGCAATAGAAGATGATCGTATTACTTTTGCTTTTAGTGTTCTAACAAATTATTTAGATGCGACTCAACGTCGTAGTATGGCTCATTTAAAACCAATGGAAATGATTTATGAAAATGAGTTTATGAAAATGGATTATAATACTAAAATGAACTTAGAATTAGTTAAAAACTTACGTTCAACACATAAAGAAAATACTCTATTTACTTTTATGGATCATTGTAAGAGTGCAATGGGTTCACGTTTATTAAAGAAATGGATTGAATTTCCATTAATTGATGTTACGAAGATTAATCAACGTTTAGATGCAGTTGAATACTTAAATGATGATTTTTTAACTAAAGGTGAACTTAAAGAACATTTAAGTAGTGTTTATGATATGGAACGTTTATGTGCTAGAGTTGCTTATGGTAATGCGAATGCACGTGATATATTACGCTTAAGTAAAACTTTAGAACATGCGCCAACTATCTTATCATTATTTAATGAATGTAATGCTTATCCTGAATTTAAAGACTGTGATGTTTGTCATGATTTATATCTTAAAATTAAAGATGCGATTGTAGATAATCCACCACTTAACTTACGTGAAGGTGGAGTCTTTGTAGAAGGATATAGTCAAGAGTTAGATGAGTTACGCAATATCTCCAAAAATGGTAAACAATGGATTTTAGATTTAGAACAAAAAGAGAGAGAACGTACAGGAATTAAATCATTAAAGATTGGATATAATCGAGTATTTGGTTATTATATTGAAGTTACTAATACTAATTTAAGTTTAATTAAAGATGAATATGGTTATATTCGTAAACAAACTTTAACAAGTGCTGAACGTTTTATAACTGATGAATTAAAGAAACAAGAAGATGCGTTAATTCATGCCCAAGAGCGAGCAATTGCTCTTGAACAAAAATTATTTCAAGATTTATTAACTTTAATTAAACAAGATTTAATGAAATTACATCATTTAGCTAATGTTCTTTCCACCATTGATGCTTTATATTCATTAGCATGTGTTTCAAGTGAAAATGGATATTGTCGACCAAATTTCCATGAAGAAAACAATATTAATATTGATGAAGGAAGACATCCTATATTAGATGCAATGAGTGGTGAGAAAAAATATATCTCAAACGATTTAAAAATGAAAGATAATGAAAGTGTCTTAATGATAACTGGACCTAATATGGGTGGGAAATCAACATATATGCGACAAAATGCATTAATTATTATTATGGCTCAAATTGGATGTTATGTTCCAGCTAGAAGTGCTTTATTACCTGTTTTTGATGCTATTTTCACTAGAATTGGAGCTAGTGATGATATTATGGCTGGTCAATCTACTTTTATGATGGAAATGATGGAAGCTAATTATGCATTACAAAATGCTACTAGTAAATCATTTATCTTATTTGATGAAATTGGTCGTGGGACTTCAACTTATGATGGAATGGCCTTAGCTCAAGCAATGCTTGAATATATCATCAAATATATTAAAGCTAAAACTTTATTTTCTACCCATTATCATGAATTAACGCAAATGGAAGATATTCATGAAGAAATTGTGAATTCACATGTTGATGTTCATGAAGAAAATGATCATATTACTTTCTTATATCGAATGGTTAAAGGAAAAGCAGATAAATCATATGGGATTAATGTAGCACGTTTAGCTCATTTACCAGATGAAATATTATTACGTTCTAAAGATTTATTAGAACACTTAGAATCAAATAAAAAAGAAATTGATATGAATGTGAAAATTAAAACGGTTGAGAAAAAAGATCCATTAGCTCAAGAAATCATTGATACAATTGAAGAAATTGATGTAAATAAGATGACGCCAATGGAAGCAATGACTTTACTTTATAAATTAAAAAGTAAAGTAGAAAAGAGGTAAGTATGGCCAAGATTAGATGTTTAGATGAACATTTAACTAATATGATTGCCGCTGGAGAAGTTGTTGAACGACCTAGTGGAATTGTGAAAGAATTAGTTGAAAATAGTATTGATGCGAATGCTAAACATATTGAAATTAGAATTGTTCAAGGTGGTATTGAATCTATTTGTATTATTGATGATGGAGAAGGTATGGATAAAGAAGATGCTTGTACAGCCTTTGAACGTCATGCTACTAGTAAATTAAAAGATATTGATGATTTATGGAATATTCAAACCATGGGATTTAGAGGTGAAGCTATTCCTTCGATTGCTTCAGTAGCAAGTGTTAATATTAAAACGAATAATGGAGAAGAATCAACGGAGATTGAAGTTAATTATGGACAAAGAGCTTTTGTGCGTCAATGTGCTTGCGTTAAAGGGACAACTATTACGGTTCGTAATTTATTTCAAAAAACCCCAGCCCGTTTTAAACACTTAAAGACACCACCTTATGAATTTTCCTTAATTTCTGATGTTGTACAAAAATTTGCTTTTTCGCATCCAGAAATTGCCTTTTCATTATATAACGATGGAAGAGCCATTATGAAAACAAAAGGTAATGGTAATTTAAGAGAAATCTTAATGCAAGTTTATGATCGTGAAAGTGCCAAAACAGCAATTGAATTAGATAATCAAGATTTTGATTATCATATTGGTGGTTATATTATGCAACCAAATGTTAATCGTGCTACTAAATATTATATGTTATTCTTTATTAATGGAAGAATGGTGCGTAATCATAAGTTACAGAAAAGTATTATTGATGCTTTTAGTCCTTATTTACCTAAAGATCGCTATCCAATTGCTATTATTCATATTACTATGGATGCTCAATTAGTTGATGTGAATGTTCATCCTAGTAAATGGGAAATTCGTTTATCAAAAGAAAAACAATTAGAAAATTTATTATATGATACAATTAAAGAAGCTTTACGTAAACAATTTGAAGTAGCTAAAGTTGTAGTTAAAGAAGATATTAAGATTGAAAAACCTGTCTTAGATTTATATTTAAGCAATGAAGATAAACAAGTTTTTACTTCAATTAATAATTCTTTTAATGATCATGAAATTGATAAAAAAGTAAGGGTTGAAGAAATAGAAAGCACTTATGAAGTTAAAAAATTGGAAGAAGTTAAAGAAGTTGAAGAAATTAAAGAAGAAGTAAAAGAAGTAGAAACAATAACCATAGAAGAAAATAAAGATATTATTCCTAAGCAAGAAGTAGTTGAAACAAAACAAGAAGAAGTTGAAGTTAATATTATTAGAATTAATCCTTCATTACCACAATTAGAAGTTATTGGTCAATTTAGAAATAATTATATCTTAGCACAAGGAGAAAAAGGATTATATATTATTGATCAACATGCTGCTCAAGAAAGATATCATTATGAAGTGATTCAAAAAGAAATCTTAGCTGGGCATAATAATACTCAACCATTATTAATTCCAATTACCATTGATTTAAATTTACGTTCATTAGATAAAATCGATGAATTAAATGAACAATTCAAAGCAATTGGTATTACTTTAGAATTATTTGGGGATAATAGTGTCTTAGTTAGAGAATTACCAGTGTGGATGAAAGATGTTAATGAGAAAGCTTTTATTCAAGATATGATTGATTATTTTGAAAGAGATAATCATATATCAATAGAAAAATTACGTAAAAAAGCAATTGCGACAATGGCTTGTCATAGTTCAATTCGTTTTCATCATGCCTTAACGATGGATGAAATGAAACAAGTTATTGTTGATTTAGGAAAGTGTGAACAACCTTTCCACTGTCCACATGGACGTCCTACTTTAATGTGTATTAGTGATGATGATTTATTTCATCAATTTGAAAGAGGGTAACGGTATGCAAAAAATTGTTATTATTGTTGGTCCAACCGGAATTGGAAAAACTAGTTTATCAATTGAATTAGCTAAAAGTTTAAATGGTGAAATTATTAGTGGTGATTCAATGCAAGTATATCAAGAAATGAGTATTGGAACCGCTAAAATTAAAGAGAGTGAGAAACAAGGAATTGTTCATCATTTAGTTGATTGTTATCATTATGATGAAGAATATAATGTGAAGATGTTTCAAGAAAAAGCTCGTGAAGCTATTGATGATATTATTAAACGTGGTAAAACACCAATTATTTGTGGTGGTACTGGTTTATATATTAAATCAATGTTATATGATTATACTTTTCAAGATGAAAAGAAAGATGATGCTTTTGTAGCTTATTTAAATTCGCGGAGTAATGATGAATTATATAGTTTGTTGAAGTTAATTGATCCTAAATCTTGCGAAAAGATTCATCCTAATAATAAACAACGATTAGTTCGTAGTTTAACAATGGCTCACAATGGCGAAATTAAAAGTGAAAAAGAAGCTAAACAAAATCATGAAATGATTTATGATGCTTATATTATAGGTTTAACGATGCCACGTGATCAATTATATGAACGTATTAATATGCGTGTTGATATGATGATGGATGAAGGTTTATTAGCTGAAATTAAAGCAATTGTCGATAATAATCCTCAAGCTTGGCAGTTACAAAGCTTTCAAGGAATTGGTTATAAAGAATGGCAAGATTATTTCCAAGGAAATAAAACGCTAGAAGAAGTGGTAGAAGCTATTAAAAAGAATTCACGTAACTTTGCGAAACGTCAATATACTTGGTTTAATAATCAAATGCAAGTTACATGGTATGATAAAAGTACATGTGATAATGAACAAATTATTAAGGATGTGAAAACATGGTACAAGTAGAAACACCTTTGCAACGAATGGAATTATTACTAGGTGAAGAAAAACTAGCTAAACTAAAACAAGCTACGGTGTTAATTGTTGGGGTAGGTGGTGTAGGTTCTTATGCTGCAGAAGCTTTAGCTAGAAGTGGAATTAAACGTTTAATCTTAGTTGATAAAGATGAAGTAGCACTAAGTAATTTAAATCGTCAAATCCATGCGACATATCAAAGCATCGGAATTAATAAATGTGAAGCAATGAAAGAGCGCATTAATACTTATCGCAATGATATCGAAGTTATTTGTAAACCATATTTCTATGATGAAAGTAAAGATGAAGATTTACTAGCTTATCCTATTGATTTTGTTGTTGATGCGATTGATACAATGAGTAGTAAATTAGCTTTAATTAAATTTTGTCGAAAAAATAAATTAGCTTTTATTTCAAGTATGGGAATGGCTAATCGTTTAGATCCTACTAAAATTATGATTACGGATTTAAGTAAAACTAGTTATGATCCTGTAGCTAAAATAATGCGTAACTTAGTTAAAAAAGAAGGGATTAAAGGTAAAATACCAGTGGTTTTCTCCAGTGAAATACCTATTGTTCAAACGAAAGTTGTGAATGAGAATGGTACTACTCGTAAGGAAAAAATGCCCCCAGCTAGTTCACCTTTTGTACCTTGTGCGGCTGGTTTAGCTATTGCTTCATATGTAACAACTAAAATCATTGAAAATTAAACCATTAGCATTAATATATCAAACAATGATTTTCTTTAAAACGATATTAATTAGTAAAAAAGAAGTGAACTCAATCATTTTAGATTGATATCACTTCTTTTTATTTAATTATAGTTTCTTTTACCAAAAATAGTACTACCAATACGGACCATATTAGAACCATATTGTAAAGCTAATTGATAATCATCAGACATTCCCATCGATAAAGTTTGCATAACTTCTTCACCAAATTCATCTTTAAAATGATTAAATAAAGTTTGCATCTTTTTAAAACAATCAATACAAGCTTGTTCATCATCAGTAAGCGGACCAACACACATTAAACCTTCGACTTTAAGATGGGGTAAAGTAAGACAATATTTCACAAAATCATAACAATCTTCATAGAAAATACCAGTTTTATTTTCTTCACGAGAAATATTAACTTCAATTAAGATAGGCATTACTTTATCAATTTTAGCACATTCTTTTTCAATTTCTTGAGCTAAACGAATACTATCAACTGATTGAATCATATCCACTAATTTCACAACTTCTTTTACTTTATTACGTTGTAGATGTCCAATCATATGCCAATTGTAGTTTGGATCATATTTAGCTTTAATCTCTTGAACTTTATTTTCACCAAAGATGGTACAACCATTCTTATAAGCTTCATCAATCTCACTTTTAGGATGAGTTTTACTAACGGCAATTAAAGTTGCTTTTCCTGCTAATTCACTTTGGATTTTTTTTAATGCTTTATTATTCATATTAAACACCTCAAATATATTATAACAAAGTTTATGCATGAAGGGAAAAGTTTATTTATGATTGTATGAGTAAGATATAACTATTGGATTGTAAAATGAAACTTTATTTTGTAAGTGAAATATAGTAAAATAAAAAGGATGAAGTAGGTGGAAAAAATGAAAAAAGGACTATTTATTACTTTTGAAGGAAACGATGGTAGTGGTAAAACTACTATGGCTCAATTAATATATGATAGATTAAAACAAGAAGGTTATGATGTAATTCTTACTAGAGAACCTGGAGGAATCGAAATAGCCGAAAAGATTAGAGATATTATCTTAGATCCTGCTAATACTGAAATGGATGCTCGTTGTGAGGCTTTGTTATATGCAGCTAGTCGAAGACAACATTTAGCCCAAAAAGTAATACCAGCTTTAAAGGATAAAAAAATTGTTATCTGTGATCGTTTTATTGATTCATCACTGGCTTATCAAGGTCATGCACGTGGAATTGGAATTGATGAAGTTTATGAATTAAACCTCTTTGCTATTGATTCTTATATGCCTGATTTAACTCTATTCTTTAAGATTAGTGTTGAAGAAGCTAAGAAAAGAATGGATGAACGTGGTAATTTAAATCGCTTAGATCAAGAACAAAGTGACTTTCATCAAAAGGTACGTGAAGGATATGAATTGATATGTCAAAAATATCCACAACGGATTAAAGTAATTGATGCTCATCCAGCAATTGAAATTGTTTTAGAAGATGTTTATCAAAATATTAAACAATTTATAAAAGCTTATGAAGAATAAATTAAAAGAAAGACAACCAGTTGTCTATCAAGTGTTAAGAAATGCTTTACAAAATGATAAAATAGCTCATGCTTACCTATTTCATGGTCCTAAAGGAACTTTAAAAAAAGAAAGTGCAATATTATTTGCGCAATCGATATTATGTAAAGGTAATGATTTTGCTTGCGAGGGTTGTGATTTATGTCGACGTATTAAAGAAGGAACTTATCATGATGTTATTTATTTAGATGCTAGTGATACTTCTTTAAAGAAAAATGAAGTTTTAAAACTACAAAAGGACTTTTCGAAAACAAGTTTAGAAAAAGGTGGTAAAAAGATTTATATCATTGATCGTATTGAAAATGCGACAGTGGATGCTTTAAATTCCTTACTTAAGTTTATTGAAGAACCAAGTGGGGATATGATTGCTATTTTATTAGCTGAACAACTAGAACGTGTTTTACCAACAATTGTTTCTCGTTGTCAAGTTATTACTTTTAAATCAAGTGGTTTTAAAGTTATTTATGAAGAACAAAAAGCTAACTTTGATGCTTTGGATGCTTTCTTATTAGCTCATTTAGTTAATGATGGTGATAAGATGTTAGAAGTAAGTGAGAATGAAGATTATCAACATGCTCGTTATGTCTTTATGGAAATAATGAAATTAATGGCTAATAATTATGATGATGCCTTATTTTTTATGCAAAGTGAAGCTTTTGAAGCTAAGAATAAAAAATATGGTAAACAAGCAATGTTATATTTATTAGATATGTTATTTATCTTTTGTAAAGATGGAATTAAACAAAGAAGCGATTGTGAAGATGAAAACTATTTAGGATATTTAAAAC
>CAZQJH010000054.1:0-9850 GCA_964593515.1 uncultured Erysipelotrichaceae bacterium | reverse complement strand
AAGCATAATATTAAAAGTATATTTAAATAATGAATGAGGATTTTTACTTTTAGCACAATGATTAGTTAAAGCATTAGGTAAACCTAATTGGGCAATACTGATTAAAAATAAGATGGTAGGCATCATTAAAGTATATAAATTCATTGCTTCATCACTTAAATAACGAGCTAATAAAATACGCACCATAAAAGATAAACCTTTGGCCATAAAAGCATATAATAGGATTAAAGTGGTAGTAAAAAGTAATTTCATCATGACCTCCATTATAAGTATATGAGTTGATTAGGTTAAATATGTGTTAATGAAAATTGTTGGAATAATTATTGAATTATTGCTATCTTTAAGTTAAAATAATACTTACGAAAAAAGGAGGTAATTACATGGATTTAAATGAATGTTTTAATGATCATTATATTTCAATGTTATTAGCATTGAAATTAAATCAATTAAAAAGAGAAGATATTACCTCTTTATCGTTAGATGATTTAAAAAGTAGTTTGTATTCAATGTGTGTTAAGAGAAAGGTTAGTCAATATCATCAAGTAGTTGATATTATTTTAAATACTTCAAGTCAAGATTTAATTGCCCATTCTTTTATGCAAGCACGCATTGATGGTCAAAAAATGTCTATAAATGATTTTTCAGATATGTTTATAAATTAATGGAGGTTTATATGTTGAAGTGTTTAAAGTGTAATGCTGCTTTACGTTTGCAAGATAGAAGCTTAGTATGTGAGAATAATCATTGTTATGATTTATCTAAACGTGGTTATGTTAATTTATCTTTAAATCAAAAGAAAGATTCTGGTGATGATAAAGATATGGTTAAAGCTCGTACGCATTTTTTAAATCAAGATTTCTATAAACCTTTATGCGATGAAGTTATTAAAACAATTAAAGCTTTAAAACCACAAACATTATTAGATTGTGGTTGTGGTGAAGGTTATTATAGTAATCAAATTAAACAAGCAATTGGTTGTGATATGGTAGCAATTGATTTATCTAAAAGTGCTATTGATCATGCTTGTAGAGCTAAAAGTGGGATTCAATATGTTGTAGCTTCATTAGCTAATTTACCATTAATGGATAATTCAATGGATGTATTATTATCAATGTTTGCTCCGATTTATGAACAAGAGTTTTCACGTGTATTAAAAGATGGAGGTTATTTCATTAAGGTATGTCCTAATGAAGAACATTTAATTGGCTTAAAACAAGCTATTTATGATGAAGTTTATGTTAATGAAGTAAGTCATGAATTAACTAATTTTGAATTAGTTGAAGAACATGAAATTAGTTATGAAATTGAAATAAATGATCAAGAAAGTATTATGGCTTTATTTCAAATGACACCTTATTACTATAAAACAAGTAAAGAAGGGGTCGAAAGAGTTAAAAAGTTAACACATTTAAAAACTAAAGTTGGTTTTATGATTCAAATATATCGCTAAATGTTTAAAAAATATTTAGCTTATGATATAATGTAAGGGTTTTAGGAAGGTGGAAAATTATGCCATTTGAAAGTTTAAGTGATCGTTTAAAGAAAACGATGAGAAATATAAGTGGAAAAGGAAAATTAACTGATAAAAATATGGATGACATGCTTAAAGAAGTACGTCAATCATTATTAGAAGCTGATGTTAACTATCGTGTAGTTAAAGATTTTATTGCGAGAGTTAAAGAAAAAGCTTTAGGACAAGAAGTATTATCTGCTTTAGATCCAGGTAATATGGTCGTGAAAATTGTTCGTGATGAATTATGTGAATTATTAGGAAGTAATGATGCACCATTAAACTATCGTACTAGTGGAATTACAACTATTATGATGGTTGGGTTACAAGGTACTGGTAAAACAACTGCATCAGCTAAAATTGCTAATTTAATCAAAAAGAAACAAGGACGTAAACCATTATTAATTGCTTGTGATATTATTCGTCCTGCAGCGATTGAACAATTACAAACTTTAGGAGCTAGTATTGATGTTGAAGTCTTTACGATGGGATTAGAAACAGATGCATATACAACAGCTAAATTAGGTTTACAATATGCTGGTGAAAAAGGTTATGATACCGTAATTTTCGATACGGCTGGTCGTTTACATATCGATGAAGAATTAATGCAAGAATTAGCTAATATTAAATCATTAGTTAAACCTGATGAAATTTTATTAACTGTTGATGCAATGACTGGTCAAAATATTGTGGAAGTTGCACAAACTTTCCATGAAACTTTAGATGTAACTGGATTAGTTGTTACTAAGTTAGATGGGGACTCTCGTGGTGGGGGTGTTTTATCGGTTAAATCAATTACTAATGTTCCAGTTAAATTCTGTGGGCTAGGAGAAAAGATTAATGATTTAGATGTATTCCATCCTGATCGTATGGCTGAACGTATTTTAGGAATGGGAGATGTTTTAACTTTAATTGAACAAGCTGAAGAACAAATTGATAAAGAACAAGCTGAAAAATCAGCTCAAAGAATGTTAAGTGGTCAATTTACTTTAGATGATATGTTAGTTCAATATGAACAAATTAATAAAATGGGACCTTTAGGTCATATTATGGGAATGCTTGGTATGGGTGATTTAGCTAAAAATGTTGATAGCGATCAAGCTGAAAATGATATGAAGAAAACTAAAGCAATTATTTATAGTATGACTAAAGAAGAAAAACGTGATCCAAGTATTATTCGTACTTCACGTAAAAATCGTATTGCTAAAGGTAGTGGTACAACTGTTCAAGATGTTAATAAAACATTAGCTACTTATGAAAAAATGCGTCGTGCTATGTCACAAGTTAGTTCCATGATGAATGGTGGCGGTTTTGGTGGCCTTGGTAATATGATGAGTGGATTAGGTGGTTTTGGTCGTGGTAATCAAGCACATAGCGGAAAACGTCCAGTTTCTAATCCTAACAAAAAGAAAAAGAAAAGAAAAAAATAGCAAGGCGAGGGTCTTGCTATTTTTTAGAAAAAAGGTGATAAACATGAAATTAATGGTATATGGCGTTAGTGATGATGAATTAGGTTATTTTCAACAATTAGCTAAACAATATAATAGTGAATTTATTTATTGTAAAGATGCTCTAACAAGCAATAATACTTATTTAGCTAAAGGATGCAAATGTATTTCAACTATTTCAACTCCTTTAGATAAAAATATATTAAATCAATTAAAAGAAATTGGAGTCGAATTTATATCCACTAGAACAGTAGGCTATGAACATATTGATATGGAATATGCTAAAGCAATTAATATGCATGTAGGTAATGCTACTTATGGTAGTGAAAGTGTATGTGATTATACAATTATGATGATTTTGATGATGCTTCGTAAAATGAAAGTTGTTATGCGTAGTTATGAATTACAAGATTATTCATTTAAACATGTTTTAGGTCAAAATATTAGTAATAAAACTATTGGAATTATCGGTAGTGGGGCGATAGGTAGTATGCTAGTTAAACGATTAAGTGCTTTTGGTTGTAAAGTATTAATTTATTCTAAACATGAAAAAGAGGCTTTAAAAGCATATGGAACATATGTAAGTTTAAATGATTTATTAGCTAAAAGTGATATTATCTCTTTACATTTACGTTTATGTGATGATACATATCATTTTATCAATCAAGAACGTATTGCTTTAATGAAAGATAAAGCAATGTTAGTAAATAGTGCTCGTGGTGGTTTAGTTGATAATGATGCTTTAATTGAAGCATTAGAACAAGGAAAAATCAGTGCATGTGCTTTAGATGTTGTTGAAGGGGAAGCAGGTATTTATTATGATAATCATAAAGGGGAAGTAATTACTACGCGACAAATGAAAATCCTACAAGGTTTTCCTAATGTTTTAATGTTACCTCATTTAGCCTTTTTAACGGATGATGCAATATCGGATATGGTTAATCATAGTGTAAAAAGATGCCATGCTTATCTTAATAATGAAGAAAATGAATGGATGCTATGTTAGAACCTTTAAATAGTGATAAAAAAAATGAAAAATTATGAAAATTGTAAAGTAATTAATGTAAAAATGTGTTAAAATAATAGAGATGGAGGATTTATTATGAGAATGAGAAATTTGCCATGGGCAAAGGAATATTTAAATGAACATGAAAAAGTAATTAAACAACCAAGTGAAAATAAAGGTTGTTGGAATAAATTGTTGAATCGTGAAGTGATTCATGTCGAAATTGGTTCTGGTAAAGGAGATTACTGGACTAAAATGGCGATGCTTAATAAAGATTGTGGATGGATTGGAATTGAAAAAAATCATAGTGTAGCTGCTTTAGCTATGAAGAAGTTTGATTTACTTCAAGAAGATTGTTCAC
Organism: uncultured Erysipelotrichaceae bacterium; assembly: GCA_964593515.1. Classification (GTDB taxonomy): domain Bacteria; phylum Bacillota_I; class Bacilli_A; order Erysipelotrichales; family Erysipelotrichaceae; genus JAXJYR01. The sequence goes on along the minus strand of CAZQJH010000054.1, from coordinate 5,525 downwards.
ATATGTTATTTATTCAAGATGATGCAAGTAATATTGAAACATGGTTTGAAAAAGGGGAAGTTGATGTTATTCATTTGAATTTCTCTGATCCATGGCCTAAAAAACGTGCACATAAGAAGCGTTTGTCTTCGAAAACCTTTATTGAACAATATGCGAAAATTTTAAAAGATGATGGTGAAATTCAAATGAAGAGTGATAACAAAGATTTATTTGAATATTCTATTCTTGAATTTCAAAATCATGGATGGTTTCTACATGATTTTAGCGTTGACTTTAGACGTAATGAGAGTGATGATGTTATTACCGAATATGAACGTCGTTTTATGAATTTAGGTCAACCTATTTATCGAGCTGTTTGGAAAAAATATCGAAGAAAGGAAGATTAAGATGGGTTTTTTAGATAAATTAAGAAGTTTATTAATTGAAGATGTTGATGATACTGAAATGGATGATGATGTTAAAGTTGAAGAAGTAATTGAAGATGTAAAAGTTAATGTTGATCCAATTGAAAGTATTGTTGAAGAAATGCAAGATGAAGAAGTGGCAGATGAACCAAAGGTCGAAGAAGTTGTTGAAAAAGTTGTGGTAAAAGAAGAAAAAATGCACACAATTGACCTTGCAGCTAATCATCGTAAAGAAGAAGTGAAAGCTAAACGTGAACGTATGATACGTGAAGATGCTGCTAGTTTTATCTTACATCCAGTTGTTTCACCAATGTATGGAAAAAAAGGGGAAGATATTAAAGTTGAACCTAAAGCTAAAGTAGAAGTAAAAACTAAAACTAAAAAAGATGATCCATTAACAACAGTTATTTCACCATTCTATGGTAAATGTATGAATGAAAATAAAGAAGAAACTAAAACAGTTATGGAACAAGTAGCTTTTGAAGAAACTAATGTTGAAGAAGAAACTAGTGAAAATAAAGAATTTAATTATGTTGAAGCTAGTCAAGAAATGGTTATCCCATTACAAGATTTATTAGGTGATGACCAAAATGATAATACGGTTCAAATTTCATTATTTAATGATGATAATTTTACAAATCAAGATAAGGAGTGATTATAATGCACTATCATTTTATTGGTATTAAAGGAAGTGGAATGGCTTCTTTAGCCCGTATTGTTTATGATAAACATCATGAAGTAACGGGTTCAGATATTGAAAAATATATCTTTACTCAAGCTCCTTTAGAACAAAGAGGAATTAAGATTACTAATTTTGATGCGAATAATATTCAAGAAGGGATGGTTGTGATTGTCGGTAATGCTTTTGATATGAGTAATGTTGAAGTAAAAAAAGCATATGAATTAGCAAGTTCTTCTAAAATCGAAGTTTATCGTTATCATGAATTCCTAGGTCGTTTTATTCAAGATTATAAAAGTATTTCGATTGCGGGTACACATGGTAAAACTACTACTACTGGTATTGTTGCTCATTTAATGGATGCGGTTGAACCTACTGGTTATTTAATTGGTGATGGTAGTGGTGAAATTAGTGATGATAGTTCTTGTTTTGTTTTAGAATCTTGTGAATACAAACGTCACTTTATGGCTTATAAACCTGATTATGCCATTATTACCAATATTGAATTAGATCATGTTGATTATTATAAAGATATGAATGATTATATTAGTGCATTTGAAAGCTTTGCTAATCAAGTACAAAAAGGAGTAGTTCTTTTTGGTGATGATGAAAATATTCGTAGGATGAAGGTTCAAGTTGATGCTTTATATTATGGATTAAATGATGGTAATGATGTACAAGCTAAAAATGTTGTTCAAGATAATGCTGGAATGCGTTATGATGTATATTATCATGGGGAATATTTTGCTCATTTTGATTTTCCTTTTGTAGGTATGCCTTTATTATGGAATACACTTGGAGTTATTGCTTTAGGTATTATGCAAGGAATTAGTGCTGATATTATGCAAAAAGAAATTGCATCATTCCCAGGGGTTGCTCGTCGTTTTACCACTGAAGTTAATAAGGATAATATTTATATTGATGATTATGCTCATCATCCAACTGCTGTTAAATATATGATTGAAGCAGCGAGAGTTAAATATCCTAATAAAAAAATCATTGCTATTTTTAAACCAGATCGTTATTCAAGAGTTCATGAGTTTATGCAACGCTTTGCAGATGAATTATCTAAAGCTGATGAAGCATACTTATGTAACTTCCCAGAAAATGCTGATAAAGAAGGATTTACTTTCACAATGGATGATGTATGTAAATTAATGGACAAAGGTCAAGTTATTTTAGAAGATGAAGATGCTGCTAAGTTTTTAGCTAGTAGAGGTCCAGCTGTATATCTATTTATGAGTAGTAAAGATATTTATAAATTAAAAGATTTGGTGAAAAACTTTCAATAATTAACGAAAATATTTTCAGAAATGATTGAAGTTTTATACAAAATAAGCTAAAATGATAAAGAGAAGAGGTGAGGTCATGGAATTAGATCAATTACTTGATTTATGTAGTGTGGTTTGTAATAAAGCATTACCAATCGTTTTATTTATTCTACTAATATTCTTAATTATTGCTTGTAAACAACTTATTGAGGTTTTAAAAGCTACTAAAACATCTTTAAGTAAAGTTGATGATGTTTTAGATATTGCGAATAAAGAATTACTTTCATTAGAAAAACCGTTAAATACAATTAATGAATTAAGTGATACGGTTGATCAAGTTCACGAAGTTAGTAAAAATGCACTTCGTTCATCATTGGTCTTAGTGATTGAAAACCTTGGAAAAATAAAAGAAGTAATTAATAGTATTCTTCATAAAAAAGATTTAGATATTGATGAAATTCTAAATGATATTAATGAGGATGAAAGAGGTGATGTGAATGAGTGAAAACAAAACTAAAATTGAAGTTATTGAAGTTGAAGTAGAAAATGATGATTATGTAAATAAAATCAAAACTAGTTTTAATCACATTGTCAATCATGCAAAAGATAGTTTTACCAAATGGAGTCAACAAGAAAAAGTGCAAGATGTTACGAAAAAAGTAAAAGAAACATCTAATCAAGTTGTTTCAACTATTGATGAAAAAATCAGTGATGTTTTAAATGATGAACGTGTTAGTGATGGTATTGATAAAGTAAAAGAAACAACTTTACATTATACAGCAAAAGCACTTGATGAAATTGACAAAGCAATAAGTAAAAGGAAGGGATAAAAAATGAAACGTATTACAATTTATGATGTAGCTAAAGAAGCTGATGTATCATTAGCTACAGTTTCACGTGTTATTAATGGTTCACAAGTAGTAAGAGAAGATACTAGAGTAAAAGTACAAGAAGCAATTGAAAAATTAGGATATAAACCTAATACTATTGCGCAAAGTTTAGCTTTATCTAAAACAACAACAATTGCTTTAATTATTCCAAATGATAGTTATAACTATACAGGACAAGTATTAAATGGATTAATTGATGTAGCTAAGATTTACCAATATAATATTATGCTACATACAACTACTGCAGGAATTAATGAAATGAATGATATCATTGAAAATGTTATTAAATCTAATGCTGATGGTTGTATTATTTTCAATGATAAATTAACTGAAGACGAAATTAATAAATTAAACAAATATCAAGTACCTATTGTCGTAATTGGAAGTAAAATGAGTGGAGATTTCGTTGGTTCAGTATATGTTGATTATGCTAAAATTGCTTTCGAAATTGTCAACAAATATCTTGCTCAAGGTAAAGATAAAATTGCTTTAATTGAAGATCGTAAAAATCCTTTAATGATTAAACAATTACGTAAAGGAATGGAAGAAGCATTTAGCGAACATGGTAAAACATTTAACGGATATATTGAAATTCCAGTTGAATATCGTTCTTCATACAAATTCTTAAAAGATTATGTTGGTAAAGATTTTGATTATGATTTAATCGTAGCTTACCGTGATTCACAAGCATTAGCGATTTTAAATGCTACTAATGAAGCTGGATATAAAATTCCTGATGATTTAGAAGTAATTTGTGTTCTAGATAGTAAATATAATTCTATTGCTCGTCCACAAATTACTGGATATAAAATTCCAGATTATGATTTAGGGGCAGTAGCTATGCGTTTATTAACTAAATTATTGGATAAAGATGAAGAACTAAGTGATAAAGAAATTGAGTTAAGTTACGTATATACACCTAGAAAATCTACTAATGATTAGAAATAATAGCGTCGATAAGGCGCTTTTCTAATGTATTGACCTTCGACTTAAAATAAGGTAAAATCTATGGTGATTTGAAATAAAGGAGAATTATAATGAATATTTTTGAAGAATTACAATGGCGTGGTTTAATTAAAGATTGTAGTAATCTTGAAAAAGTAAAAGATTTATTAAATAATGAAAGTGTTACTTTCTATATTGGAACCGATCCAACTGGAGATAGTTTACATATTGGACACTATTCTTCATTCTTGATTTCTAAACGTTTAAAACAAGCTGGACACAACCCTATTTTATTAGTGGGTGGAGCAACCGGATTAATTGGAGATCCAAAGCCAACAGCTGAAAGAGCAATGATTTCTAAAGAACAAGTTGCTCATAACTTTGAATGTTTAAAGAAACAAGCGCAAGATTTATTTGGTTTTAAAGTTGTTAATAACTTTGATTGGATTAGTGAAATTAATGTTATTGATTTCTTACGTGATTATGGTAAATATTTTAATGTTAACTATATGTTAAGTAAAGATATTGTAGCTCGTCGTTTAGATGAAGGTATTACTTATACTGAATTTTCTTACATGATCTTACAAGCTTTAGACTTCTTACATTTATATGAAAATGAAAATTGTATTATGCAAGTTGCTGGGCAAGATCAATGGGGTAATATTACTGCTGGTATTGAATTAATTCGTAAAAAAGCAGGTAAAGAAGGTTATGCCTTTACTATGCCATTAATTACCAAAGCTGATGGAACTAAATTCGGTAAGAGTGAAGGAAAAGCTGTTTGGTTAGATAAAAATAAAACATCAAGTTATGAATTATATCAATTCTTATTAAATAGTGAAGATGCAATGGTTATTCAATACTTAAAATACTTAACTTTCTTATCTAAAGAAGAAATTGAAGCTTTAGAAGAAAAAGTTAAAAATGAACCATTTAAACGTGAAGCTCAAAAAGCTTTAGCTAAAGCAGTAGTTATTGATTTACATGGTGAAGAAGAATATGAAAAAGCTTTAAAGATTACTAATGCTTTATTTAAAGGAGATATTAAATCATTAAATGCTGATGAATTATTAGATGCAATGAATGGATTTGAAAGTACTAAATTAGAAAACAATGTACCATTAATTCAAGCTTTAGTTGATGCGAATATTGCCTCATCACGTCGTGAAGCTCGTGAATGGATGTCTCAAGGTTCAATTCAAGTAAATGGTGATAAAATTACTGATTTAGAATATGTATTATCACTTGATAATGCTATTGCTGCTAATAAAACTTTAATTAAAAAAGGAAAACGTAATTATTACGTAATTGAACAATAATTATTACATTATTGTAT